>DAOTUF010000305.1:0-7226 GCA_034437495.1 Chloroflexaceae bacterium
AGCGGGCAGCACGCGCCTGCTCCTCCTGCTCCCTCTCCTGCTTCCCCTCCTGCTCCCCCTGCCCAACCCGACCCGGCCCCTCCCCCTCCCCCTTCCCAGGAGAGCCGCCTGTCACGGTTGCTGCGCGAACGGGCGCAGCAACAAGAGGCCGGGCAGGAGCAAGGAGCAGACCGAGCGACCGGCAAAGCTCCGCAGCCATCGCCCCTGCCCGACCTCAGCCACCTCTGCCCCTACTGCGGAGGACAGACGGTGCCCCACAAGCGCACCTGCCCGCAGTGCCGCGCCAGCCTGATGGTCCGCCCCCCTCCTCGCCGCACCCGTTCGGTTGCGCTTTCGTTCCTGGGCGGGTTGTGGGGGGTGGGCAGCCTGATGGTCATCGCCCTGAACTTCTTCCTGGTCGGACGCGATACCCGCTACGCCATACCTCTGCTGCTCGGGGTGGTCTCGTTCGGGGTCGCGGTGGGGCTGCTCCAGCGGTCCCGCTGGGCCTACTTCACCATGCTCATCTCGATGGTCCCGCTCCTCTTCCTCTCGTTCGAGTACCATTTCTGGATGATTCTGGGGCCCCTCTTCATCCTGATACCGCGCAGCTACCGCGATTTTTACCCCCGTCGAAAGCGCTTTGTCCCCACCATCGTGGACCGGAGCCACCAGCAGCACCACGAAGCCGGGGTATACTATAAGCACCGGGGGATGTGGTTTCTCGCCACGCAGGAATGGAAAGCAGCGGTCGAGAAGCACCCGGAACAGGTGAATTATCGCCTGAACCTGGGGCTGGCCTATGCGCAGCTCAACCAGGATGAACAGGCCCTTTCTGAATTGCACCGAGCCTTGACGATACGACCCGATGACCCGAACATCCAGGCCGCCATCAAACTTGTCGAAACCCGCGCCCACCAGCGCCCATGAGCAGGAGCACCCCGCTCCCCGCCCTTCACCATCGCGGGCGGTCGCGCTGCTGGCGGCGCTGGTCGCCGGAGCCGGCTGGACGGGAGCGCTGACGCTGCTTCTGCTCATTGACCTGCGGGCAGTTGCCCCGCTCGCTCCCCAACGGCTGCTGTTCTGTGTGCTGGTGCTGGTGGCCGGGCTGCTCACCTTCGTCCCCGTCGAGCAGCGTATGGAGCTACCGGGCCTGACCGTGGAGGGGACGGGGGGGACGGTGCTGCTCCTCTATATGCTCGCCTTTGTCCCCCCGCCGACCGGCTGGCTGCTTTCCCTGCCCGACCTGCCCGTCTATGGCCTGTTCGCGCTCGCGGTCTTCTGGAGCGCGGCTGCCACGGCCCTGCCCTTCGTCCACGCCATTCGGCAGCGCGTCATCAAGCAGCGCCCGCGGCGGCTCAACGTGCAGGAGTCCCACCGTCAGTCGCACGAAGTCGGGTTTCTGGCGGCGTCTCTGGTGGTGCTGGCCGGGCTGCGGGTGCTGACGGTGGTGAGCTTCCTGCTCCTGGCGCTGATTGTCGTCACCAGCGAACTGCTGATGCTGGCTCGAAGCAAGCCCCGGTAGCGGTCAGAACGATGACACAACACGACACAACACGACACGATAGGTAGGTAGGTAAGAGAGGATACAGGTATGGTTCGTATTGCCATTATTGGAATGGGGTTGATGGGGGCCTCCCTGGGGATGGTCCTTCGTTCATCAGACGCCCCCCCCCTGCCCGACGGCCCGCTTCACATCACCGGCTACGACCGGGACCCCCACGCGACCCGGACGGCCCGCGGTCGGCTTGCCATTGATGCCCCGGCCCACAGCCTTGCCGAAGCGGTTCACCAGGCGCGGGTGGTGGTGGTGGCCACGCCAGTGCAGGCGGTGCTGCCCATCTTCCGTGAGCTTGCTCCCCTGCTGCCGGAGGGAGCCGTCGTGACGGACGTTGCCAGCACCAAGGCGCAGGTCTGTGCCTGGGCCGAAGAGGTTCTGCCCGAGCATGTTGATTTTGTGGGGGGGCACCCGATGGCGGGCAAGGAGCAGGCCGGGGCCAGCGCTGCCGACCCGGACCTCTTCAAGGGGGCTATCTACTGCCTGACCCCGCTGGCGTCGGCACAGCCACAGGCGCTTGAGATAGTCGAGACGCTGGCCACGATGACCGGTGCCCGGCCCTACTACATCGACCCGGAGGAGCACGACACCTGCGTGGCCGGTATCTCGCACCTGCCCTTCCTGCTCTCGGCGGCGCTGGTCGAAGTCACCAGCCGCAGTGCAGGATGGAACGAGATGTCTCATCTGGCCGCCACCGGCTTTCGAGATATCTCGCGGCTGGCGTCGGGCGATGTCACGATGCACCGCGATATCTGTCTGACCAACCGCACCGCGTTGACGCACTGGATCAATGAGATGATCGCGCTGCTGACCGAAGTGCGCGGCCACCTGGAAGATGACCAGGCCGCAGCGGTCGAACACTTCTTTGCCCACGCCCGCGAGGTGCGGGACCACTGGCTGGAACGCAAGCAGCAGGGCGGGCGACCCGGCGAAGAAGCCCTGGACGCGGCCCGTCAGGTGGAGCGCCCGCCCCTCTTCGGGCTGCGCTGGCCGGGCAAGAAGCGCCGCCGGTGAGGGGTGGGAGGTGCAGGAAGGGGGAAGGTGCAGGGAGGGGGGATTTGACAGGTGTCCAGACTTTGTGATACAATTCACAACACCGGTCGCTCGCCAGTTCATGGGGCTTGCAATACCGCCCTCTTTGGGGAGCGCCTCTCTTTTGCTATGGAGGTTCTGTTGGAACGTCTCGATCTCCCTCCCGACGTGGTGATTCGTCGTTTGCCGTTGTATGCCCGCAGCCTGCGATATCTCCAGGATGAGGGCATCCAGTTCATTTCATCGCAGGGGTTGGGCACCCGCATCAATGTGACGGCGGCCCAGATACGGAAAGACCTGTCGTACTTCGGGGAATTTGGCAAGCAGGGCATTGGCTACAACGTCAGCAAACTGCTGGCCCACATCGAACACATTCTCGGGTTGTCGAAAGAGTGGCTGATGGTGCTGGCGGGGGTGGGGCACCTGGGGCAGGCCATTGTGCGCTACGAAGGGTTTGGCTCCCGCGGGGTGCGGCTGGTGGGCATCTTCGACAACGACCCGGCCAAAATCGGGCAGGTGATAGAGGGTTTCCCCATCCTCCCCGACGAAGACATGCCGCGGGTTATCCGCGAACTGGGGGTGAAGATTGCGGTGGTTGCGGTGCCGGCCTCCCAGGCCCAGGGGATAGTCGATACCCTGGTGACGACCGGCATTCGCGCCATTCTGAACTACGCGCCGGTGGTGCTGCGCGTGCCCGATGGCATATGCGTGCGCTCCATCGACCCGATTACCGCCCTGCACAGTATGACCTACTACCTGGCCCGGGAAGAAGACCGAAGATAGACAAGGAAGCTCCCATCGTGACCATACCCACCTGCTCACCACGCTCGCCGCGCTCACCACGCTCACTGCTCCGTCCCCCGCGGCCTCTGCTCCTCCTGTTCCTGCTCCTGCTGGATGGACTGCTCCTCGCAGCGTTCGGGGCCGTTATCTGGCTCGACAATGCGGCCAACCGGGGGATTACCTTCACCCCCGACCCCGAACAGGCTCCCATCCCGTGGGCAGATGGGCCGCGGGTCGGGGTCAATCTCTACCACCTGCACCTGGAGCCAGACCCCGCCGCCGTGACGCGCACGCTGGAACTGGTGCGCGACCTGGGAGTACGCTACGTGCGCATGCAGGTTCCCTGGGAAGACATCGAAATCCACGGCTGGAACGATTTTGAAGACCGCCGCAACCTGGAGACACGGGGGGCTGTTTCGGCCTGGGACAAGTACGACCGCATCGTGGAGCTTGCCAGCAGCCTGGGGTTGGAACTGGTGCTGCGCCTGGACCGCCCCCCCGACTGGTCCCGCACGCAAGCCATCCACCACCCGGCCTATCAGGAAGGGCTAGAACGGGACGCCAACTCCACCGGCCCCCCGGACGACTTCCGCGACTACAGCGCCTTCGTCAGCCGCGTAGTGGGACGCTACCGCGGTCAGGTGCGCTTCTTCCAGCTATGGAACGAACCCAACCTGAAGAATGAATGGAACTGGCAGGAACCAGACCCCGAAGCCTTTACCCAACTGCTGCGGTTTGGCTACACGGCGGTCAAAACCGCCAACCCGGAGGCAGTGGTCCTGTTCCCCTCGCTGGCTCCCGCCGATGGCCTCGACAAGCGCTCCCCGATGACCGAGCTGGAATACCTCGAACGGGTCTACCAGGCCGGCGGCAAAGACTACTTCGACCTCATGTCGGTGCAGGCCTACGGGTTGGGGCAGCCACCCGACGAGCACCGCTATGTCTGGCTGCGCCCGTGGGAAAGCTGGTCCTGGACGCGCCCGATAGATACCCGCACCGACGTGAGCCGCATCGTGCTCATCCGCGAGGTGATGGAGCAGTATGGCGACAGCGACAAGGCGGTCTGGGTGAGTGAGTTCGGGTGGAACAGCGCCCCTGAGACAATCCCCGAGGCGCGGCGGATGACCTGGGGACCCCCGGTCAGTGAGCAGCAGAAAGCCGACTACCTGGTTGGGATGCTTGAGCGGGCCCGTGACGAGTGGCCGTGGGTCGGCGTGGTCCACGTCTGGATGCTGCGCTACGGGGGCTACCAGGACCCCGACCCCGCCGACCCGACCCCCTACTTTGCGCTGGTGCAGCGCGACTGGACCCGCCTTCCGTCCTACACCCGGCTCCAATCCTACCTGGAACAACCCGCCGTCGCCGGGGTGGGGGTCCATTCCTGGCAGCACCCGGCCATCGAGCCGGTGGAGGGTGGCTGGAAGCTGCGCTTCCGTGGCAGCCGCGCCACCCTGGTTGGTGGGCTGTCTGGAGACCTGGAGCGCGTCACGCTGGACGGGACCCCGACAACGCTGGAGCGCGATGGGCTGAGCACCGGCGAGCAAACCCTGACCGCCTCCCCGCGGGCGCTCGATGGGGAGGCACCGGGCCATATCCACACCCTGGAGATTATCGCGCCGGGGGCCGACCCGCCCGACCGCTTTGCGATTGCGCGTCCTGCGCCGGTGCCCTGGTTCTGGGTGCTGGCTCCCACCGCCCTCGTCGGGATGCTGATGATCAGTGGGGCGCTCACGGTCCAGGCGTTGTTTGGGTCCCTGCGGCGGGAGTGAATGCAGGGGGATGCACGAGGGGTGGGGGAGGGATGGCCGGCTGGCCGCCCCGACCTTCCTGGCCCTCCCCACCTGTGCTATACTGGGAGAGAACGGCTTCCCCAGAAAAGGTTGAAGAAGGTTGAGGGTATGGGTATGGAGACAGATACGGCTATGACCGATGTCGCGGTCGCAACGCGCACCCCACAAGAACCCGCCATCGAATACCCGGAATCAGACGGACAACCCATGGCCGAAACCGATGTTCACCGTGACGAGATGACCGATATCATCAATACGCTGAAGCAGTTCTTTCAGGACCAACCGGAGGTTTACGTTTCGGGGAATCTCTTTCTGTATTATGAAGAGGGCAAACCCGCGGCATGTGTGGCTCCGGACGTGTTCGTGGTGAAGGGCGTGCCAAAGGGACGCCGCCGCAGCTACAAGCTGTGGGAGGAAGGGCGTGCGCCTGCCATGGTCATCGAGATAACCTCGCGCAAGACGCGCCACGAAGACCAGCAAGACAAACGAACGGTCTATGCTATGCTGAAGGTGAAGGTGAGGGAATATTTCCTCTACGACCCGCTGGCGGAATATCTGCGCCCACCGCTTCAGGGCTACCGCCTGGAAAGGGGAGCCTATGTCCCGATTCTCCCTCACGAGGATGGGTCACTCCCAAGCCAGGAAGTGGGGGTGCGGCTCACCATCATAGACCATCGCCTGCGGTTGATAGATGCCCGTGGGGAAATATTGCTCACACCCGATGAGGAAGCCGCGGCGCGTCGGGTGGCGGAAGAGCGTCTGCGCCAGGAAGCCGCGGCGCGTCAGTTGTTGGAAGAGCGTCTGCACCAGGAAATCGAGGCCCGCGTGAGAGAGGCCGTGGCTCGTCAGGCGACCGAACAGCGGTTGACCAACCTGGAGACCGAGTTGGCGCAACTTCGGGCCGAACTGACCGCCCGGACGCAGGTTCCCAACGACCGGAACGACTGGAGTGAACGGAACGACCGGGACCACCGGAACGACCGGACGGAGGGTCCCGCATGACGACCTTTGCCCTCCCCGCAGAAACCATCAGGGCTGATATTGAACAGGATGTCAGGAGCTACCTGCTGGTTCGGGTCAGCCACGAACGCTATACCATCCTGGGAACCGAGGTGCGCGAAGTGACCCGATGGCGTGAGCCGGTCCCCGTGCCGGGGTCCCCGCCCGTGCTGCCGGGCATCCTGAACCAGCGCGGCGTTATCCTGCCGGTGGTAGACCTGCGCCTGCTGCTCGGCCTGCCCGCCTCGCCCACCGAACGGGACACCCGCTACGTCATGACGCGGTCTGGGGAGATCGGGCTGGCTCTGCTGGTCGATGAAGTGGTGGACCTGGTAAATCTGGCGACCCACCAACTCGAAGCGATACCAGCCGGGCTGGACCCACAGCAGGCCCACCTGCTCCAGGCGCTCACCCGGCTGGATGACCAGCCGGTGGCGGTGCTCAAGCTGGAGGCCGTTATCAGTGCGCTGCAAAACGGATTCTGAAGCCATGTCATACGACGGTCTGCTCTTGTTCATCCTCACCACCCGCCACCGCTATGTTGCGCAACGTGAGCAAATCCTGGAACTACGCATTCTGGCAAGCGATGCGGATTGGAACCGGCCCGACGAGCGAGATATCCCCATGGAATACGTCGAACTGGGACCCCTGCTCGACCCCGAGGATACACCGTCGAAGACCCGCCGCCACGCCCTGATTGTCCCCACTCCTGACCGCAGCGTGGCCCTGCTGGTCGACCGTATCGAAGACCTGTGGCTGGAATCGGGAGCGCCCGTCCAGATGTTTCCGCCCTTTTTCACAAAGCAGCTTCGACGTCCCTGGTTTCCAGGGGCGATGCTCCACCAGGAGGAGCCGGTGTTGCTCCTCGACCTGAGCCAGATTGCCCGGGATGTCCTGCATATGCGGGCGAGTACGCGAGATGGGGATGGAACCCGGGGAGATTGCAAGCCAACCAAACAAGAAGGTATCACTGCGCATGGAACAAACCTTGAGGAGTCTATCTGACCACGCCGACCACGCCGACCAACCTTCGTCGGATCCGAAGCTAGCGGGAAAGCACATCATTGAACGGGACATTGCCCAGT
>DAOTUF010000306.1:0-9160 GCA_034437495.1 Chloroflexaceae bacterium
ATCTCGGCCAGCCGCTTGCTGATGGCCAACCCCAACCCCGTCCCGCCATACTTGCGCGTGGTCGAGGCGTCGGTCTGGCTGAAGGACTGGAAGAGAAGGGGCATACGGTCCTGCGCGATACCGACGCCCGTGTCGCGCACGGCGATACGCACCTCGTCCTCCCGACTTTCGACGGAGATGACCACTTCGCCCTGTTCGGTAAACTTGACCGCATTGTTCAGCACATTGACGAGAATCTGGCGGATGCGAGACATATCGCCGCGCAGGGTGGGGGGGACCTCCGGGGCAATCATGGCAGCGAGATCCAACCCCTTCTCGGCGGCTCTGGGAGCCACCAGGTCGAGCGAATCTTCGATGCACTGGTGCAGGTGAAAGGGGTGGTATTCTAGCTCCAGCTTGCCGGCCTCAATCTTCGAGAAGTCCAGGACATCGTTAATCAGAGTCAGCAAAGCATCGCCACTCATGCGGACAGTCTCCACGTAGTCCTGCTGTTCGGGGGTGAGGTCGGTGCCGAGCAGCAGCAGCGTCATCCCGATGACCGCATTCATCGGGGTGCGAATTTCGTGGCTCATATTGGCCAGAAACTCCGATTTGGCGCGGGTAGCAAACTCGGCAGCTTCTCTGGCCCGCTGAAGTTCCTTCTCGGCCAGCTTGCGGCTGGTGATGTTTTCGTGCGCCACCACCACATGGGGGGGGCCATCACCAAAGAGGCGGGTGACGCGCCCGACAAACCAGCGCTCTTCCTCGGGGGAGTGACAGGGGTATTCCATCGTAAAGTCTTCGTATTCGCCAGCCAGCACCCCGCGGATACCCCGGGCAAAGGGGAAGGCTTCCTCGGAGGAACGCCCCTCCGAGGTATCACACACCGCCAGGTAGTTGGACCCTTCGGCAACACCGGTGCCGCTGGCGTCCTGCGCATTGGTCCGGGCAAAGTCCCGCCAGGCACGGTTGACGGCAATGATGATCCCCTCGCTGTCAAGCACGGCGATATGCGACGAGAGGGAGTTGAGAATGGAGCGGTTGAAGTGCTCGGCGGCTTGCAAAGCCTGTTCGACCTTCTTGCGCTCCTCCAACTCAATCTGCAAGCGGGCCGTTCGTTCGGCAACGCGCCGTTCCAGTTCCTCTTCAACTTGCTTGTAGGTGGTGATATCGCGGAGCAGGGTGAGATAGGCGGGAGAACCTTCCCAGGTTATCTCGACCAGGCGCATTTCGGCCATATACCGCGGGATGTATTTGTGGAGCACCCCCAGTTCAACCTTGTCGCCCGTCACAAAGGGGATCCCGATCTCCATCCCCAGGAGATCTTCTTCCAGTTGCCCGAACAAGCGCTGCGCCGCCGGGTTGACAAACAGCACCTTTCCCTCATGGCTGATGACGATATTCGCTTCGGCGCTGTGTTCCACGAGGGAACGGAAATGCTCCTCGCTCTGGTGCATTTCCACCATGCGGCGCATCGCCTCAAGCTGGCTTCGCTGCTCCTCAAGTTGCTGGCGCAGGACGCGGTTTTCCGCTTGAAGGGTCCGAACAGTTTCTTCCGTCTGTTGTATCATGGGGGGACCTCTGAAAACTGATTCCCTCCGTATTATACCAGGGGTTCACCTCCTTTTGGTTTTTGGACCGGCCCTCCCCCAACGACGACCAGCACCTCGGGCAGCGACACGAACGACTCGCGCAGCTCCGGGTCGCCGGTGTGGTCCGCGATGGACAGGACAATCTGCCGCGCCTGGTGCCGCAGGGTGCGGGCCGTGTCCGCGTTGCGGCGGCGGGTTTCGAGGTAGCTGAGCAAGAACAACACCGGCCACCGCATCCGCTGCGACGGTGGCGAAGTGGCGCGGGTCTGAGCATCGAGCAGCGCGGCGTGGGCCGCCTCGCCATCCTCCAGCGCCAGCAACGCCCGCCCCTTCAGGTAGAGCGCATCGGCCGCGAACGGGCGAATCTGATACTGATGCAGGTAGGTCAGCACCCGCTCAGCCGCAGCGATAGCCTCGTCGTAGCGGTGCATCGCCAACGATAGCTCGGCATCGGCAAGCCCCATATACACCGGCGGCAGCAGCATCTCCCCGCGCCCCTTGAATGATTGATACCCCTCCGAGATAGCCGCCTCCGCCCGCTCCACGTCCCCAATGCGGAGATAGATGCGGGCAAGCACCGCCAGCACCCACGGACGGAAGATATGGTTGTGTTCTTCCGAGCGGGCACAGGCCAGTTCAGCCAGCACCAGCGCGTGGTCAAACGCGCCCAGGGTCGCATAGACCCACCCCAGGTCGGCGCGGGTGCCAATCTGCACCGCCAGGTTGCCCACCTGCTCCCCCAGGTAGACCGCCTCGGTCATAATCGCAATGGCGCGGTCGGGCTGCCCCTGCTCCAGGTAGACCTGCCCGACCATGGCCTTGCTCGCGGACTGACTGGCCATATTCCCGATAAACTGGCTGATCTGGTTTGCCTCCTCCGCGGCGGTAATCGCCTCGTTGTAGCTGCCCGTCAGGAAGTGCCCCAGAGAATAGCGGGACAGGTTGTCCGCCAGCATGGGCATGTGGTCCAGCTCGCGTATCAGCCCCCTCGCCTCGTCCAGCACGTGTTGACTGTGCGCCAGTTGACCGCTGTTTCGGTAGGCCAGCGCCAGATCATTCAAGGTCAGCGCGGCCTGTTTGCGCAGGTTCAACGCACGGGCCAGGTGCAGCGATTGTTCGCCATAGGCAATCGCCTGGTGCGCATCGTCGCCGGTAAAGACCTGGAGCACCATCTTGTTCCAGAGAATCCGACACTCCGCGGCGCGGTTTTCCATCTCCCGCGCCAGGGTGAGCGCCTGGTCGAGCAGTTCGGCCCCCTGCTGCGGGTCGAAGGTCGGGTTGGGCGTAGAACGGAGCGACGCAAGCGACATCAGCGCCGCGAGCTTCAGTTCGCAGTCCTGACGCTCGTCGGCCAGACGCTCCATCTCCCGATAGTTCTCCAGGGCCGCTTCGCCCTCGCCCTCCAGTTCCAGAATGTGCCCCCGCTGCGCATAGAGATACTGGAAGTGCTCGCTGATGGCGTCGTGGCGATGGGCAATCTCCAGCGCACGCCGAAAGTGCGCGATGGCCTCCATATTGGCGTGGATGCGGAACGCCACATTCCCCGCCAGCGTGTAGTATTTCTGCGCCCGGGCATCGTCGGCCAGCGCAAAATGCTGCGCCAGGAGCGTGGCATATTCATCCAGGCGGTCGGGGTAGGTGCGGACATACCACTCCGCCACGGCTCCATGCACCTGCCGCCGCTGCGCCAGCGGCATCATATGGTACACCACCTCCTGGGTGATGATATGGCGAAACCGATAGCCCGGCTCCGGAGCCGGGCCCTTGAGGTAGACCAACCCCCGTTTCTCCAGGTCGCTCAGGTGGTCGGGGAGGTCTTCCCGTTCGGCCTCCAGGGGGTAGATATCTCGCAGCAACCCGTAGGGGAAGGTATAGCCGATGACGCTGGCAACCTTCAGGGTCAGTTGTTGGGCCGGAACCAGGCGGTCAATACGGCTGATGATGACGCTCTGCAAGGTGTCGGGCAGCCGCAGAGCGGTCAGGTCGCTCGCATTGGGAGCCACCCACCCCACCCCGTCCCGAATGATAAGCTGCTCCGAATCGCGCAGGGCATAGGACAGCTCCTCCACAAAGAAGGGATTACCCTGCGACTTCTCGTAAATCAGCGACGCGACGGAGTCCGGAATGCGCGTCACGGCGAGGCGCTGACAGACCAGCGCCACGGTCTCATCGAACAAGAGCGGTTCCAGCACCATCCGGTGCGTGTGCGGAGACTGGGCGATACGGTGGTAGCTCTCCGGGAACGACCCATCCGGGGGGCGCATAGCCACCACTACGAGCACCGAGGGCATTTTGTAGCTCACGTCCAGGAGCAAGGCCCACGAAGGCGAATCGAGCCAGTCGGCACTATCCATCATGAGCAGAGTTGGCTGGTGGGCCAGGCGCACCTGCAACACCTGGAGCAAAAAGGTGCGGGTGGCATCTGCCAGCGCCTGCCCCGTTCGCTGTGGCATCATCTGCTCATCCTCGGGCAGTTCCAGCGGGAGCACGGCATTCAGCAGCGATAGCTGCCGCAGCATCGCTGGTTCGGATGCCAGTGCCTCCAGGGTGCGTTGCCGCTGGTGGGCAAGGTCGCCGAGCGCTTCCAACCCCAACACCCGCGTGAAGATGTGCCGCCACGGGTAGTAGGGGGTGGTCCGTTCGATGGCCTCCCCCGCCCCCTCCAGCATCGCTATCCGGAGCGTTTCCGCGTTGCGACGAACATCGTCCAGCAGGCGAGACTTGCCGATACCCGCCTCTCCCTCGATGAGCAGCACCGACGGCTCCCGGCGGTTTCTCCGGCCTGTCCCCCCCCGCCGCAAGGTCTGGAGCCGCGCCGTCAGGAAGGTACGCTCCCGCACCCGCCCGATGAGCACTTCCGGAGAGCGCATCATATGCTGCTCCTGGCGCAGCGGGCGATAGATGTCAACCGGTTCGCTGCGCCCCTTCACCACCACCGGAGGCAGCGCATCGAACACCAGGCGTGGTTGTGCCGCGGTGCAGGTTGGCCCATCGCACAGGATAGCCTCATCGCCAGAAGCGGCTTGCTGCATGAGCCGCGCCGCCAGGTTGACCACATCGCCCAGGATGGTATACTCGCGCCGCTGGTCGCTGCCAATGACCCCGCAGAATGCTTGCCCCGTGGTGACGCCGATAGCGCAGCGCATCCCCAGGGCTTGCAGTTCGCTCCGGGCGACCAGAGCCGCTTGCACCCCCCGGGCCGCGTCATCTTCGTGAGCCAGTGGCGGCAGACCAAAGACCCCGATCAGGATGGTTCCCTTTTCATCCACACTGATCTTGTTCACGCTGCCTTCGTAGCGGTAGAGCGCCGTCTGAAGAGCGCAGATACTCTTCTGTACCTGGTCCAGCGTCAGAGATGGCGAGGGAGCGGCAGAGGAGGCAGGGGACGCAGCCGGAGCGGGAGGAGCGGGAGGAGCGGGGGACGCTGAGGCTTCGAAGATATCGGGCAGATTGATGAAGATGACCGTCACGAGCCGCAGTTCTGCCAGCCACCCCCCCTGGCCCGCGGCGAGACGCGTCAACACCGCGTCGGGCACATAGCCCCGCAGCGCCTCTTCCATCGCCGGCCCGATGACCGGCGGAGACGGGAACCTGAGCGGCACCGGTTGGAGCACCTCATCCAGCAGGATGCCCCGGGCGTGGCTGGCGGTTTCTTCCCCCTTTTGCCCTTCCGCACCCTCCTCCCGCACTCCTCCTTCTTCCCCGACCGGACGGCCAGCACAGGCTGTTTTCACCAACTCCCAGGCTTCTGGAGCAAGGACCACCTGACCGGGGTGCGCCTGCTGCTCTGCCCGCATCACCTGAGAGACCGCCCCCCCCCGCACCAGCCAGACCCATCGCTCATACACCCCCCCGACGCAGGATAACACCACCTCCCCCACACCAATCCCCATCCGAACCCCGAGCCGCACCTGAGAGGCCAGCCGTTCTTCCTGAAACAACATTTGCAGGATGAGCGCACATTGGGATGCCCGTTGGACCATCGTTGTCAGGTGTTCGTCTGTTGCAGGCCAGAGAGCCAGCAGCGCATCGCCCGCAAAGGTCACGACATCGCCCCCCAGGGCGAGAATGGGGGTAATCACCTCATCGAATGCCCGGTTGAGCACATTGCTCAGTTCTTCCGCACTGTCGGGGCCGTGGTGCGTCTGAGAGAGGTGTTCCGTCAGTTCGGTGAAGCCGGAGAAGTCGGCAAACAGCAGGGCCGCGGGAAAGCTCTCTTCGACCGGGGATTCGGGCGGGGCGGGAGCGGTCATCAACTGTCGGACAATCATGGTCGGAACATAGCTGGCAATCGTTTGAAGCCTGGTATCCATACGCTGGTCTCCACGAAAGAGCATTGCAAAGCTGAAGCACGGCGTGCTATCCAGATCCTACCACAGATGCGATATTGATCGTATCGTTGCCTCGCACCGCCGCTGGTACATTTTTCATTTCTTCCTGCCCCTCCTCCCTCCTCCTACTAAGGATAAACTCTTTTTTGCGCGGATTCTACAAAGCAGATGGAGCAATCCGGGGCATATCGGGTCCCCCATTGGCTCGGTTCCAGGCCTGGGCCGGTTCTGCTTCAGCCCAGGTTATGCTACAATAGGGAACATTCAGGAAGACAGGGCACAGTGATGACAGAAGATCAGACCCAACACAAGAGCCTGACCATGACCGTGCTGGCCACGCCAGACATGGTCAACTTTGCGGGAAATGTCCACGGGGGGGCAACGCTCGAACTGCTCGAACAGGTGGCCTATGCGTGTGCCTCGCGCTACTCTGGCTGCTACGTCATCACCATCTCGGTGGACCAGGTGACGTTTTTGCAGCGCATCCACGTGGGCGAGTTGATGACGTTCATCGCTTCGGTCAACTACACCGGGGTGACGTCGTTGGAGGTGGGAGTGCGGGTGATTGCCGAAAACATCCGCGAACGCGCCTCGCGCCATGTGATGACCTGCTATTTTACGATGGTGACGGTCAACGAGGACGGCACCCCGACCAAGGTTCCGACCATCACGGTACAGACGCCCGACGAGAAACGGCGGTGGGATGCGGCAGCGCTGCGCCGCGAGCTTCAGAAAGAGATTGAACAACGGAGCCTGGAGATCCGCCAGAATCCCGAAAGTCTCACCAGTGAAGCTGGCGGCAAGGAACTATCCCCTCCCACGATAGAGGGCGATACGCCTCCGCCTCCGCCGCAGCACAAGAGCCTGGTGATGACCGTTCTGGCGACCCCGGATACGGTCAGTTTCTCGGGGAACGTGAGCGCAGGCTGGATTCTCGACCTGCTTGACCAGGTAGCCTATGCGTGTGCCTCGCGCTACTCCGGCTGCTACGTCCTCACGGTATCCGTAGACCATGTGGTCTTCATGCAGCGCATCCGGGTGGGCGAACTGGTCACGTTTCATGCGTCGGTCAACTCCACCGGGCGGACCTCGATGGAGGTGGGGATCCGCGTGGTTGCCGAGAATATCCGCGAACGCACCTCGCGCCATGTGATGACCTGCTACTTCACGATGGTCGCAGTGGATGACCAGAGCAAGCCGACCCCCGTCCCGCCCCTGGTCGTTGAGACGGCCACGGAGCAGCGACGGTGGGCAGCGGCCGGGGTGCGGCGTGAGTTTCGCAAGGAGGTCGACCGGCGGATGCAGGAAATTCGGCAGAACCCTGAACTGGCGGCAAGTGCAGAATCGGAAGAAGGAGGAGCTACTTGAGCATACTGGTGAACAAGGACACCCGGCTGATTGTGCAGGGGATTACGGGCAGAGAGGGAGAGTTTCACACACGCCAGATGGTGGCGTACGGAACGAACGTGGTGGGCGGCGTGACGCCCGGGCGAGGGGGGCAGTTTGTCATAGATGGGAAGGTGCCGGTCTTCAACACGGTGAAGGAGGCAGTCCGGATGACTGCGGCCAACACATCGGTCATCTACGTACCGGCTCCCTTTGCGGCAGACGCCATCTGCGAGGCAGCAAGCAGCGGCATCGAGCTGATTGTGTGCATCACCGAAGGGGTTCCAGCAATGGATATGGTGAGCACCTATGCCTATGTGAAGCAGTGCGGGGCGCGGCTCATCGGCCCGAACTGCCCCGGCCTGCTCACCCCCGGCGAAGCAAAAGTCGGCATTATTCCGGGCAATATTGCCCGACCAGGGCCGGTGGGCGTCGTCTCCCGAAGCGGCACCCTGACCTACGAGGTTATTGACGCGCTGAGCCGCCTGGGTCTGGGGCAGTCCACCTGTGTCGGCATTGGCGGCGACCCGATTATCGGAACCAGCTTTCTGGATGTGCTGGAGCTGTTTGAAGAGGACTACGACACGGAAGCCATTGTGTTGATTGGTGAGATTGGCGGGACCGCCGAGGAAGAAGCCGCTTCATTCATCAAGAACTATATGGGTGACAAATATGTCGTTGGCTTCATCGCTGGCCAGACGGCCCCCCCCGGCAAGCGGATGGGCCACGCCGGGGCGATTATCAGCGGGGGCCGCGGCACAGCCCAGGACAAAATCACGGCCCTGGAGCGAGCCGGGGTGAAAATAGCAAAGCTCCCGACGGACATTGCCCATATGGTGAAAGATTTTGTATGACCCTGGTGTTGTTTGAACCACCGCCCGATGTCTGGGATACCTTTGTCCTCCGCCACCCCCAGGGAAATCTTTTGCAGCTTTCGTCCTGGGGGAGGCTCAAATCTTCGTCTGGTTGGAAGGTCCAGCGGGTCGCAGTGGCGGCGGAACCAGGCCAGAATCAGGACCAGGACCAGAACCAGTCCCCTGCTTCCCCGCCTCGCGCTCCTGGTGGGTCTGGCGGGTCTCCCCCGCTGCTGGCGGGGGCGCAGGTGCTCTTCCGCTCACGCTACGGCCTGAGCATCGCCTACGTTCCACGCGGCCCCCTGTTCGCTGGTTCCCCGGACCTTGACGAAGCGCTGCTCACCGCGCTGAGGCAGGTAGCCCGCCGCCGACGGGCCGTCTGCTTGCGGCTGGAGCCTGCTATCCTCGAACATGCCGCAGAGGTTTCCCAGGCCGATACCTGTCATACCTGGCTGCTCCTGAAGGGGTTTCAGCCGGTCGACCCCATCCAACCGCGCAGTTCCATCCACCTGGACCTGTCGCCGCCGCTCGACCAGGTCTTTGCGGGCTTTCGGAAGGGACACCGCGCCGATATCCGCCGCGCCGAACGGGAGGGGGTGACGGTTCGGGTCGGAAATGCGGGCGATATCGAGACCTTCTATGCTATACTACATGCGACGGGTAAGCGGGCCGCTTTTGGCATTCATTCCAGAGCCTATTACCGCCTGGCGCAGCAGGTGTTTCAGGAGCGGTGCTGTCTGCTGCTCGGGATGCAGCACGATACAGCAGTTGCGGCCCACCTGGTCTTTGCCGACGCCCGGGCAGGGTTGTACCTCTACAGCGGGGCCACGGAAGCGGGGCTGAAGACCGGAGCCAACCATCTCCTTCAGTGGCATGCGCTCCAGTGGGCGCACCAGCGGGGATGTACGCACTACGATTTCTGGGGGATACCCGACGCACTGGGGCGGGCAGCGACGGCAACCAGCGAAGACCAGCGGCTTGCACTGGAGACAGAAGCACAGCGCGACCCGCTCATGGG
>DAOTUF010000307.1:0-10092 GCA_034437495.1 Chloroflexaceae bacterium
AGCCGCGCATGGTCAACCCACCCCAGTTTGCCGAGAAAGGGCGCGACGTGGGCGTGGTGGCGCTTGTGGTTGTTGTGTCGTTGCACCTGAACAAGATCCATGGGGTTTCCTGTTTCCTCCTTCTCGCTACTCGCTACTCGCTACTCGCTACTCGTTTCTCAATTCATTGACCGGGGCAACGTTCCAGGGCCATCATCAGTTGGGCAAACGCACGTATGATACCATAATTCTGGGAATACTGGCTATCTCGCCCGGGTCCTGACCGGGCTGTCTGCCCTGTGCTATAATGGGGAGATAGATAATCGCTCCGGCCAACGGGCCGATAGCCCCGGACCTGCGCCATCGGCAGGGCCGGGCCAGGTAGTTCATGCTCCGTGCGCTTCCCAATATCCTGGGTCTGTTTCGTATTCTGGCCACGCCGCTCGTGATGTGGCTCATTCTGGTAGGACGGCCCGGGGCCTACCTGTGGGCGGTCGGGTTGTTTCTGGCGATGGCCGTGAGCGATATGCTCGATGGCATGATTGCCCGCTGGCTCGACGCCGTTTCGCCTCTGGGGGTCTTTCTCGACACCATCAGCGACAAGATTTCGGTGGTGGGGGTGCTCCTGCCCATGGTGGAGCAGGGGTTGCTGTCCGGGTGGATTGCCCTGGTGATTATTATGCGGGAGTTTCTGGTTTCAGGGCTGCGCTCCTTCGCCGCCGCCGAAGGGCAGGTCATTGCGGCAGGGGTGTGGGGCAAACAGAAGTACGTCATCACCGTGGTGGCCCTGGTGTGGCGGTTGCTGGCAGCCAGCGTGCGCCCGGACCTCGCCATGCCCGCAGGGACAGCCACGCTCTATGGTTTTATCGTCAGCCTGTGGCCCATCCCGATGACCATGGCGGTGGTGTGGACCGTCTTCTCCGCCGTGGACTACGGGTGGAAAGCGTGGCCGCTCCTGCGCCAGAAATGGCTTCCGGCTTCCTCTCATGTCAGCGACGAGGGATGAATGGCACGACCGATTGTAGCGCTCATAGGCCGACCCAATGTCGGCAAATCAACCTTCTTTAACCGACTGATTGGCGAACGGTACGCCATCGTGGAGGGTATGCCCGGCACGACCCGCGACCGTCTCTATGGTACGACCGAGTGGAATGGACGGGATTTTACGGTTGTGGACACGGCAGGGCTGCTGTCTGGCGGCAGCGACTCCATCCTGCCGATGAACGAGATTGTGCGCTCTGCCCTCGACCAGGCCAACATTGCGATTGCCGAGGCGGATGTGATAGTCTTCCTGGTGGACGTGAAAGATGGCCTGACAACGGCGGACACCGACGTTGCCGATGTGCTGCGCCAGACCAGCAAGCCCGTTGTGCTGGCGGCCAACAAAGCCGACAGCAAGGAACGAGAGCTGAACGCCGTGGAGTTCTACGGGCTGAACCTGGGGGAACCGATTCCCATGAGTGCCTACCACGGCAGCGGGACGGGCGATGTGCTCGACCGCGTGGTCGAGGCGCTGCCGCCTGCCGAAACGCAAGAAGAAGATGACCAGGCGATTCGGGTGGCGATTGTCGGTCGACCCAATGTCGGCAAGTCGAGCCTGCTAAACAAGCTGCTCAGGCAGGAGCGCAGCGTAGTGAGCGAAATACCGGGCACGACCCGCGACACCATAGACACCACGCTGGTGTACGAAGAGACGCCCTTTCTCCTGATTGACACGGCGGGTATCCGTCGGGCGGGGAAAATCCAGCAGGGGGTGGAAAAGTACAGCGTGCTGCGTACGCTCCGCGCTATCCAGCGCTGCGAGGTTGCCCTACTCCTCATCGATGCCACGGAGGGGGTGACGGCTCAGGATACCCACATTGCCGGCATGATCCTGGAAGAGAAGAAGAGCGTCATTCTGCTCATCAATAAGTGGGATGTCCTGGAGAAGGATACCTACACCTTCGATGAGTATGTCCGCGGGGTGAAAGAGGCGTTCAAGTTTATCGAATATGCCCCCATTCTCTCCATCTCTGCCCGCTCCGGCCAGCGGGTGAATCGGGTGCTCCCGCTGGTGCGGGAGATTGCCGAGGAACGCAACAAGCGGGTCTCAACCAGCGCGTTGAACGAACTGCTGCGGCAGGCGGTGATGAAGCACCCACCCCCCGCCACCAGGAAAGGGGCGCACCTGCGGATTTACTACGCCACGCAGCCCCAGGTTGACCCGCCGGTGTTCCTGTTCTTTGCCAATGACGACAACCTGATCCACTGGTCTTACGCCCGCTACCTGGAAAACTGCATCCGTGAGCAGTATGAGTATCGGGGAACACCGGTTACGATTGTTTTTCGTGCATCGCATCGGAGGAAACACGAATGATCCATGTCGGTATCTACGGCGCAACGGGCTACACTGGCTTTGAATTGATCAAGCTGCTGCACCGCCACCCCCAGGTGCAGATAGCGTTTGCAACGGCGCGGGCCGCCGCCGGGCAGCGGTTGAGCGATATCTTCCCCACCCTGCTGGACACCCCGCTTATCTCGGCAGAAGAGGCCAACCCCGCCGACGTTGATTTCGCGTTTTGCTGCCTGCCACACGGGGCGTCGGCTCCGGTCGTTCGGCAGGCGTTGGAGGCGGGCGCACGGGTGATAGACCTGAGCGCCGACTTTCGCCTGCGCAGCCCCGACGACTACGCCCACTGGTATGGCAAGGGCCACCCCCACCCCGCGCCCGCCCTGCTCGAAGAGGCCGTCTACGGATTGCCCGAATGCTACCGCGAGCGCATCCGTACGGCGCGGCTGGTCGCCAACCCCGGCTGCTTCCCCACCACGGTCATCCTGGCGCTGCACCCGCTCATCCGCGCCGGTCTCCTGGGGGACGCACCGGTGATTGTTGACAGCAAAACGGGGATATCGGGGGCCGGGCGCTCGCTCTCGCTGCGGACACACTTCAGCGAGACGCACGAGACCTTCAGCGCCTACAACATCGGGCGCAAGCACCGCCACATCTCCGAGATAGAGCAGGAAACCGGCCAGCGTATCATCTTCTCGCCGCACCTGCTCCCGGTCGTGCGGGGGATACTCTCGACCATCTACGTGACGGTTCCGCCTGCGACCAGCCTGACCGACCTGTACGAAGCCTATCGTATCTTTGCCGAGGAGCCGTTCACGCATGTGCTGGCGGAGGAAAAGCTCCCCGAACTGCGCCATGTCGTGGGTACCAACTTCTGCTTGATCGGGGCGACGATGGCCGACCGCGCCACCGGGCAGGCCATCCTCGTATCGGTCGAAGACAACCTGCTCAAGGGCGCATCGGGGCAGGCGGTGCAGAACATGAACCTGATGGCTGGCCTGGATGAGACCATGGGACTGCGCTAGCGCCAGCGCTCGCGCTCACGCTCTGATGCCCCCCGGCGGTGGTCATCTCAAGGCCGCCGCTCCCCTGACCCTGCGGAGCTATCTGGTGGCGCTGCTGGTGGCGCTGCTCGTCTCTGCGGGGGTGGTGGGGATGACCCGGGAGCACCTGCCCCGCGTGGTTATGCCCGACCGCTTTTACTACCGCGAGCTTGCCGCAGGGCGACCCGACCGGGTTATCAAGCCCTTCTCAACGCGGGTGCTGCACCCCCTCGTGGTGCGGGGGGTGGCGGCGACCGACCGGCGCGTCCCCTTCCTTTCCCTCTCTCTTGACCGGGCCTTTCTCGTGGTGGGGGTGCTCTCGCTCTTCGGGCTGACCTTCGCGGTAGCGCTGATACTCCAGGAAACCACCTCTTCCCCCCTCCTGCTCCTCCCGGTGATGGGGTCCCCCTTCCTGCTCCACCTCTTCCAGCGGTACGAACTGCCCGACCTGTTTCACGCGGCGCTGCTCGGCCTGTTCTTCCTGACCGTCACGCGCCACCGGCTTGCGGGACTCCTGCTCTTCTTCCTCCTCCTGATGACCCGCGAGTCAACCCTCCTCCTGGCCGCGTGCATCATCCTGGTCGCCTGGTACCAGTCCTGGCCGAGACTGGCGCTTGAGGCGGCAGCGGTGTCGCTGGTGGGGGGGGCGGTGCTGGCGGTGGTGGGGACGTTCGGGCAACCCAACATCCATCAATTGAACCCTCTGCTCTACCTGAGCTTCAAGCTGCTCTACAACTTTTCCTCGAATATCCTGGGGCTTACCTTCTGGACCAACACCTACGAGAGCTACAACCCCCTCTTCTGCTCGCCGGTCTGGACCATGCCCCTCCCCGCGTGGGTGCCTGCCGGCTCCGTCCACACCGTGGGGCTGTGTGCGCCAGACCCGGCGCGGGTGCTGACCACGCTTTCCCACCTGCTGACGACGTTTGGCGTGCTGCCGACCCTGGTGCTGGCCTGGCTCGTCAGTCTGCGAGGGGAGAGGGAGGGGGAGGTGCTCAAGGCCCCTTCCCCATGGTTCCCGGTCGCGCTGCTCTACGGGGTGCTGGCCTTCGTCCTGGGGACCAGCACGGGGGGAGCTGTGGACCGGCTGGTGGGGTATGGCTGGCCCGCCTTCTGGATAGCCGCTCCCATCCTGCTGGCGGTATACGCTCAGAGACGGGGGGACCGGCGGGCATTCTGGGGGAGTATCCTGCTCCATGTCCTGGCTTGCTGGCACGCCCACATCCTGGCGCTGGTGGGGTTGGGGTGGCTTGTGCGGGCTGGCCCCGCCGCGACCACCGCGCTGGTGCTGCTGCTGCACGGGGGGGCGTGGGTGCTGAGTTGCCGCCTCTTCCGCCATGCTCCCGCTGGCGAGCAATGAGCCGCGGCCCTACGAAAAGTCCTTCAGACGATACCCGAGCCACCCCAAAGACGAGGCATCGTCGCGCCAGTCCGGGCGCACCTTGACCCACAGGTCCAGGTAGACCTTTGCTTCGATGAGCCGTTCGATATCCTGCCGCGCCGCCTGTCCGATGGACTTGAGCCGCTCCCCCTTCGCTCCGATGATGATCCCCTTCTGGCTCTCCCGCTCCACATTGATGCTCATGCGGATGTAGGTGGTCTGCCCGCGCTCCTGCCATTCTTCCACCTCAATGGCAACGGCGTGGGGGACTTCGTGGTGAGTGAAGCGGAGCACCTTCTCGCGCACCAGTTCAGCCGCCAGATGTTGCGTACTCTGGTCTACCAACCAGTCATCGGGGAACAGCGGCTCTCCAAGCGGCAAACGCCGCACCAGTTCATCGACCAGGGCTGGCAGACCGTCTCCTGTCCGCGCCGAAACCGCCAGTTCCATATCCCACGTTCCCAGGGCGCGGTAGTCGTCCAGGTGGGGGCCGTGGCGCGGGCGCACATCCACCTTGTTGAGCACCAGCAGGCGCGGCACACGGCTCCGGCTGACCAGGTCCGCAATGCGCTGGTCCAGTTCGCCGGGTGGTTTGCTGATATCGACCATCATACACACCACGTCGGCGTGCGGGATGGTCTGCTGCGCGAGCTTCACCATCAGGTGTCCCAGTTTGTGGCGCGGCTCGTGTATCCCCGGCGTATCCACAAAGATAATCTGGGCATCGGGACGGTTCAGGATACCGCGGAGCGGCACCCGCGTCGTCTGGGGGTGCGACGACACAATGGCAACTTTTTGCCCCAGGAGCACGTTCAGCAGCGTGCTTTTTCCGACGTTTGGCTTGCCAACCAGCGCTACAAACCCGACGCGCCGGGGGGAGCCTGGTTGCGGTACGACCTCATCTTCCATCTTTATTCACCATGTTCACCGTATTCACCGTGCTCACCATGTTCACCAGGTTTACCGCGTTCATCATGTTCACCATGCTCTGTATTCCTTCCCATACGATGCATCACGCATCGCGGCTAGGCCACCCCCCGCACCAGCAGCAGTGCATCTTCGCGGGTGGGGTAGTAGTGCTCGTGCAGGCCGCAGACGCGAAAGCCGCGCCGCAAGTAGAAAGCAATCCCCGGGACGTTGCGCAGGGGGACGTGGGCCAGCAGCGCCGACATCCACTCTGCTGCGGCCCACGCCCGGGCCGCCCGGAGCAGGGTTGTTCCGACCCCCTGACCACGGGCAGGGCGGTCAACCAGCAGACGGGCTATCATAGCCTGCTGCTGGTCGGGGAGCATCTGGAGGAGCAACACCCCCCGCACCTGCGCGGAAGGTGGGGGAATATCTTCCCCCTCTTCCTCTCTCACTCCCGCTGGTCGCTCGTCTGCTGCCCCATCCAGGGTTTCCCCATCCACCGCAACCAGGCGGGCATCAGAGCGCTCCCACACCCGTTCAAGCGGCATCATCGCCGAAGGAAGGGGGATCAGGCGTTTTTGCGGCAGACGCACCTGCTGGACCAGAAAGCTCACGAGCGGCCCACCCTGCGTGACCTCGCCCGCTCCCCGCGGGTCTCCCTCTCGCCGCACCTGCCATACTGCCTGCGTCGTATAGGAGGCTTGCAGGACGGCACAGGCGGCCATATCTTCGGTCCCGGCTTCCCGTATCATCATCGTGTTTCACACTCGCGCTTCAATGGAGCGGTATGAGCGTCGGGGCGAGGTCGCGGCTCCGGCTCACCGTCGGGCGGGGAGGCGTGGTGTTCGGATGGCGATGGTGATGGCGACGGTGACGCTGCGGATGATGACTGTGACCGGTCTGGCTGAACAGGCGCGTCGATGAGTTTCGGGTAGAGGTAGCTCAGGAGAATGCGTACCACCGCGGCGGTGGGGATAGACACCAGCAACCCGAAGGGTCCCGCAATGGCTCCCCCCGCCAGCACCGCAAACAGCACCACGCCCGGGTGGAGTTTGACCAGGTGCCCCACCACGTTCGGGATGATAAAGCTGTCTTCAATCTGCCGCAGGGCAAAGTAAATCAACCCGATAAGTCCCGCCAGCGCGAGGTTCGACAGCCCGAACGGAACATCCTGCTGAAACAGTGCCACCGACATGGCAATGGTGGCCGCAGACCACGGGCCAAGAATGGGGATGAGTTCCAGGACCCCCGAGGCAATGGCAATCACGAGCGCATAGGGAACGCGCAGGATGGAAAGGGGGATGTAGAGCAGAACGGACATGATAACCACCAGGAGCAACTGCCCCCGAATGTAGGCCCCGAGGACCTGGTCAATCTGGTGCCCCAACCCGCAAATCTCTTCGCGGTAGGCCGGGGGAACCAGACTGACCGCCCACGTATGCAACTCGTGCGACTGGAGGAGCAGGTAAAAGGTCACAATCAGGTAGATCAGCAGGTAAATGGCGATTTCGAGCGCCGAAACCACCAGGTGCGGCACCCCCCCGCTGAGGGTCCGGCCCAGGTCACTCAACATCCCGATGACCTGTTCTTCCAGGCGGGTCAGGTCAAAGGTCAGGCCATTGCCCAGGTCGATGGCGGGGTGCTCGGCAAGGCGCTGATTGACCGTATCGACCAGCCCCGGGAGCTGCGCGACAATCTCGTTATACTGGTGGGTGACGCGGGGTATGACCCACGTCCCGACCAGGAAGAAAAGGGAGAAGATGAGCAGATAGAGCACGCTAATCCAGAGCACGCGGCTGATATTCGTGCGCCGGTGCAGCCAGGCGACCAGGGGGTTGAAGAGATAGGCCGTGATGATGGCCGCAATGAAGGGGAGGAGGACATGCCCCATGGCCTTGATAAGCAGCACAGTCAGGCTGACCATGATGGCGATGGTAATGAATTTGCCCGGCGTAGAAAGTCGGATTGGCTGAGGAGTCTCGCGCATAGTTCCAGGGTTCCTGTGGGTGGTTCACCCGTCCATCGGTCTATTCGTCCATCGTCCATCGTTCATTGTTCATTGTTCGGCTTGCCTGCGGGTTTGCCGCTTCTCGTCCCATCACTGGGAAATCTTTGAGCGGCGCAGCGGGATATCTGCTTTCAAATGGTCGCTCGACTCCCCATGCAGCAAACTGACTTCTATCTCCCCCGGTTCAGCCTCCGGGACATACCGCGCAATCACCTCAGACAGTTCGGTCTTCATCTGTTCCATCATATCCGGCGTCAGCTTCACCCGGTCGTGAACCAGGACGGTCAACAAGCGTTCTCTGGCTATCTGCGCACTGGTTTGACGCTCTCGGCGAAACAACGTATCGAAGAAACCCACGCTTATCCTCCAAACAAGGGAATTTTGAGGGACACCTTCCTGACAGGGTAGGGCACCAGTTGCCAGGAGCGGTGCTATCGCTTCCCAAATATCCCAAACAATCGGTTGAATACCCCTGTCTGTTCCGTAATGTCCATAAATGGCACGTCCTCACCGCCCAGTCTGCGGGCAATGTTCAAGAAGGCCTGCCGCGCCCGGGATGGCTGGTGAAAGACGACGGATTCTCCGCGGTTGGTTGCGGTCAGGATGGCCTCGTCCTCCGGGACGACCCCGATAGGCGCGATGGCGAGAATCTCGACCACTTCTTCGACGGAGAGCATTTCCCCGCGGCTGACCATCTGTGGTTTCAGCCGATTGATAATGAGGCGGGGGGGGCCTTTTTCTGCCGCTTCGACCAACCCCACCACGCGGTCAGCATCGCGCACCGACGACACTTCGGGAGTGGTGACAATCAAGATTTCGTCGGCTCCGGCAATGCTGTTGCGAAAGCCGCCCTCAATCCCGGCGGGGCTGTCTATCAGAACATAATCAAAATCGGTTCGCATCTGGTTGACCAGGGCAATCATATCTTCTGGCCCGACCGAGTCCTTGTCACGCGTCTGAGCGGCGGGAAGGAGGTAGAGGTCCGGCAGCCGCTTATCCTTGATCAACGCCTGGCGCAGCCGGGCGCGATTTTCGACCACATCGACCAGGTCATAGACAATGCGATTTTCAAGCCCCATCACGACATCCAGGTTTCGCAGGCCAATATCGGCGTCGATGACGACGACCCGGCCCCCGCGGAGGGCCAGGGCAGTGCCAAGATTGGCGGTGGTGGTCGTCTTGCCCACCCCTCCTTTACCGGAGGTTATTGTAATCACCCGCACAATACCTACTCCATTCTCTTCTGCTTCCTATCCTCGCTTGTATGATCCCCACGGTTCCACGACGATACTTTCCCCTTCAATCCGGGCAATTTCCGGGAGGTTGCTGGCGACATCTTCGGGAGCGCGGGCAATGAGGGTGGCAATGCGCAGCTGCGTCGGGCGCAGGTCCAGCGCACAGACAAACGCCTCCCCATCGCCAAAAGCCCCGGCATGCACGAAGCCGCGCAGCCGCCCCCATATCACCACGCTGCCGCCTGCAATCACCTGCGCCCCGGCGTTGACATCGCCAATGAGCGTGATGTGCCCGGGGTGACGCACCACTTGCCCGGAGTGGAGGGTCCGACACAGCAGCGTTGAGGACCCGTCGGATGAGGCCGCTGCCTGAGAAGGGGTGAACTCCGGCATCGGGCGAGCGGCCAACCCCGCCGTTCGTGCAGCGTTGCGCGTTTCTCGCGCTGCGGAAGCCAGCGACTCGGGCCGCAGGCCATGCTGCTGGAGCAATTCGAGCATCTCGGCAAGCTGGTGTTCGCTCACCTGGCGTTCGCCCATCTCTACCACCAGCCGGGCCCCCGCAAAGAACCCCCCTGCCTGGTCCAGGTGGAGGCGCAGGGCTTCCAGCACCTCCTGCCAATCGGCGGCTGCGTCAATCTGCATCCGCAGGCTATCTTTTCCACCCTTAATACTGATCACGTCTTGCATAAGCCGTTCGCTTGCGTTTTCATATGTTTTTTCCCATTATAGCAGACATTTGGCGCGGTCACAATGTCCCGCGGGCAAAACCTGGCCTTCCCGAAGCATATGCTAGAATAGCTCCTATGCGATTACCCGAGAGCTTCTTTGCCCGCGATGCCTGCGTGGTCGCGCGGGACCTGCTTGGCAGGCACCTGGTGCGCTTGCTCGATGGGGAGCGCCTGAGCGGGGTGATTGTTGAAGCAGAAGCCTACCGACAGGGTGACAGCGCGTGCCACGCCCACCGGGGGATGACGAAACGCAACGCGGTCATGTTCGGCGCACCGGGCCACGCCTATGTCTACTTTGTCTATGGGCTGCACCACATGTTCAACATCGTGGTGGAGCCGGAGGGGTGTGCGGCGGCGGTGCTCATCCGCGCTCTTGAGCCGCGAGAAGGTATTGCGACGATGCAGGCGCGGCGGGGAGGCAAAGTCGGCAAGTTGCTCTCGGGCGGTCCGGCGCGGCTGACCGAGAGCAACTTGCCGACT
>DAOTUF010000308.1:0-5961 GCA_034437495.1 Chloroflexaceae bacterium
AGCCGGAGTGGATGCTCAAGCCCCGCCTGAAAGCCCTGGAAATCTTTCTCAAGAGGCCCGTTCCCCTGGTGGGTACCTGGGCCAACCCCGACCTGGCCGGTCTGAACTACGACCAGATCCACTACTTCGTACGGGCCGACGAGCGCCCGCAGCACGACTGGGACGCGGTGCCCCAGGAGATTAAAGACACCTTTGAGCGGTTGGGCATCCCCGAAGCCGAGCGCAAGTTCCTGGCGGGCGTGGGGGCGCAGTATGAAAGTGAAGTGGTCTACCACTCCCTCCGCGACGAATGGTCCAAACAGGGCGTGCTCTTCCTCGACACCGACTCCGGCCTGCGCGAACACCCCGACCTCTTCAAACAGTATTTTGGCACCATCGTGCCATCCGCCGACAACAAATATGCCGCCCTGAACACCGCGGTCTGGTCGGGCGGGTCATTTATCTACGTCCCGCCGGGGGTCAAAGTGGAAATCCCGCTCCAGGCCTACTTCCGTATCAACGCCGAGCAGATGGGACAGTTCGAGCGCACCCTGATTATTGTGGACGAAGGCGCGGAAGCCCACTACGTGGAGGGGTGCTTCCTGGCTGGCGCACGCGTCATAACTTCGGAGGGAGAAAAACCTATCGAACAGATCCAGGTGGGCGACACGGTCCTGACCCACCAGGGACGCTACCGCCGGGTGTATCGCACGATGAACCGACCTTACCATGGCCCGGTCTATACCCTTCGCTACTGGGGAGATAGTTCACAGAAGCTCCAGGTCACGGAGGAACACCCCTTGCTGGTGGTCCCTCGTGAGCGAGCGAACGAACGCAATCACACCTTCGCTCCCGAATGGATTGAAGCCGCCAACGTCCGGGTGGGTGATTACCTGGCGATTCCCATTCGTACATCGGAGCCGACAAGCCAGCCTGAACCATCCGTCACGATTCCCATCGGGTCGCAAAAAGGGCTTACGGCCAATCAGCGCACGGTGGTATTTCCACAGGAACCGGATTTTTATCGCCTGCTTGGATACTACTTTACTGAGGGCCACGTCGAGAACGAACACTATCTGACGCTTTCGTTCCATGCGCAGGAAACGAGCTATATCGCCGATGCCATCTCACTCCTGACCCACTATGCGGGCAAGCAACCCATTGTCAATAAGGAGCGGCAGAATGGTCAGACCATCGTCCTGTGCTCGACGGAGATAGCACGGGCCTTTGCCTATACCTTCGGTTCCACCGTGTACGAGAAGCACGTCCCGTCATGGATTGTCCATGCCCCTCCCCAACTCCTGGCAGCGTTCGTCCGAGGGATGTGGTGTGGGGATGGAAGCTACGATGCCAGAAAGAACCTGTTTCGCTTCAACACCATATCGCGCAACCTCGCCTACGCCTTCCGCGATATCCTGCTGCGGTTGGGCATCATTGCCTCTGTCAACTACCAGGAACGCCAACCTCCCCGACAGCCGATATACACCATCGTCATCGCTTCGCCATACAACCCGCCGTTTGGGGACCTGGTTGGAGTCAGCGCCCCCGCCGGGAGCCTGAGTGGTTCTCCCTTCCATCTCGATGGGGATTACCTGTATGTTCCCATTCGGTCCATCTCCGGGGAAAGGATGGAAACCGATGTGTGTAATTTCTCTGTTGAGGAAGATGAGTCGTATGTTGGCGAGGGGGTAGTATCGCACAACTGCACGGCCCCCGTCTACAGCACCAACTCCCTCCACTCCGCCGTGGTCGAAATCATCGTCAAAAAGGGCGCAAAGTTCCGCTATACCACCATCCAGAACTGGGCCAACAATATCTACAACCTCGTGACCAAGCGGGCCGTAGCCTATGAAGAGGCATCGATGGAATGGGTCGACGGCAACATCGGCAGCAAGCTCACCATGAAGTACCCCAGTGTCTACCTGATGGGCCGCGGCGCACGGGGCGAGGTGCTGAGCGTGGCCTACGCCGGCAAAGGGCAGCACCAGGACGCCGGAGCCAAGATGGTCCATATTGCCCCCGACACCACCAGCCGCATCACCAACAAGTCGGTGAGCAAAGACGGAGGCAAAACGACCTACCGCGGGCTTGCCAGAGTCGAGCAAGGGGCGTACAATTCGAAAATCAATGTGAACTGTGATGCGCTCATCCTGGACGAACGTTCGGCCAGCGACACCATCCCCTACATCGAAGTGGAGGAAGACCGCACCACCCTGGCGCACGAAGCAACGGTGGGGCGCATTGGAGCGGAACAGCTTTTCTACCTGATGAGCCGCGGCCTGCCCGAAAGCGAAGCCCTCTCGATGATTGTGCTTGGCTTTATGGAGCCGTTTACGCGTGAGCTGCCGATGGAATACGCCATCGAACTCAACCGGCTCATCCAGATGGAAATGGAAGGTTCGGTAGGATAGCGACAGCGACAGCGACAGAAACAGGAAGAAAAGCAAGAAGCAGGAGACTGGTTGGATAGGAGGAGGAAAAGAATATGGCAGGAATCCGGGTTGCACCTGTAGAGGATGTCCCGGAAGGGACGGGAAAGACCTTCGACGTCAAGGGGCATTCGATTGCCGTGTTCCACGTCGGGGGCAGGTTCTATGCCCTTGGTGACACCTGTTCGCATGACCAGGCATCGCTTGGCGAAGGCGAAATAGACGCCGACGACCTGTGTGTGGCGTGCCCACGGCACGGAGCGCTCTTCGAATTGACCAGCGGACGGGCGCTGACCCTGCCCGCCCACAAACCCGTCTCATCCTACCCCATCTGGGTCGAGGATGCGTACCTGGTGATTGAGCCAACCTGATAGGCAGGTCTGAATGTTATGGTAGCCACCCATCTTGATACCGTGAGCCTTGACCACCGCTGCCACGTGCTGGACCTGGTAGGCAACACTCCGCTGCTCCACCTGGAACGCCTGGACCCCTCCCTCTCGCCCGAGGTCCAGATACGGGCCAAGGCCGAATGGTATAACCCCGGCGGCTCCGTCAAGGACCGCCCGGCCCTGTGGATGATCCGTGAGGGCGAGCAGCGGGGAGCCTTGCGACGCGGCATGCGCATTGCCGACGCGACCAGTGGCAACACCGGCATCGCCTACGCCACCCTGGGCGCGGCCCTGGGCTACGGAGTGACCCTGGCGATGCCTGCCAACGCCAGCCCCGAACGCAAGCGAATCTTGCAGGCGCTCGGGGCCGAACTGATCCTCACCGACGCCAATGAGGGAATGGACGGAGCCATCGTCACCATTCGAGATCTGATTGCCCGCAGCCCGGAGCGCTATTTCTACCCCGACCAGTACAACAACCCGGCCAACCCCCGCGCCCACTACGAAACGACCGGCCCCGAAATCTGGCACCAGACGGAAGGGAGGGTCACGCACTTTGTGGCTGCACTGGGCACGAGCGGCACGTTGATGGGCACGGCCCGCCGCCTGCGCGACTACCGCCCCGATGTTCACATCATCGCGGTGCAACCCGACAGCCCCTACCACGGTCTGGAAGGGGTCAAGCACATGTCCTCGACCTCTCTGGTACCGGGCATCTACGACGCCACCTTCCCCGATGCGGTGATAGAGATAAGCAGCGAGGAAGCCTACGACGTGGCCCGCCGCCTGGCCCGCCGCGAAGGGATCATGGTCGGGGTATCGGCAGGGGCTAATGTGGCGGCAGCGCTGCATGTCGCCCGCGACCTGCGCGAAGGGGTCATCGTGACCATCCTGTGCGATGCTGGTTCCCGCTATCTGAGCGAATCGTTCTGGGAAGCAGGAAAAGCAGGAGAAGCAGGGGAAGCAGGAATACACGGAAAGGATGGAATGCATGATTCACCTGACGGCTGAGGCGGTCCACCAGGTGGGCCGCCACGCCGAAACGACCTACCCCGACGAATGTGTCGGGCTGCTGCTTGGCAAAGTGGACGGAACAGTCAAGCAGGTGCAGCTTGCCTACCCGGTCGAAAACCGGTGGGCCGGGCAGGTTGCCCTGTCGGAAGAAGATAACGCCGACTCCCTGCACGACCGCTTCTACCTCGACCCGCGTGACTACCTGCGGGCCGACCGCGAAGCTCGGGCCCAGGGGCTTGACATTGTGGGGTGCTACCACTCCCACCCCGACCACCCCGCCGAGCCATCGGAGCGCGACCTGGTGGGAGCGCAGGGGGTAGGAGGCGGACCGTCTTTTTCCTTCGTTATCCAGAGCGTTCGGCAGGGGACGAAGGCCGAAATCGCAAGCTGGCTGCTGCTCGACAACGGGACACGATTTGAGTCAGAAGAACTGGAAACCGGCGCCATCTGAAGCGAGCGAGAGATGGCGAGAGATGGCAAAGCAGACCACCAGAACAGGAGAACGGATAAAGCATAGCAAAGGGGAGAATAAGGCAACATGGCAGTAACCATTACCATACCAACAGCGCTCCGTCAATATACCGAACATCAGGCGAGCGCCGAGTTTGAAGCCGAGACGGTCAGTGGGGTCTTGCGGGCGCTGGTCGAGCGTTTCCCAGACATGGGCAAGCACCTGTATACCGACCAGGGCAAGCTGCGAAGTTTTGTCAATATCTACGTTGGTGATGAAGATATCCGCTACCTGGAGGGAGAAGCAACCCCGGTGCGGAGTGGCGACATTGTGAGCATCATTCCGGCCATTGCCGGTGGCTCAGGAAGGGAAGGGATTGAAGCGTATGATACATGATGGAACGCTCACGCATGAGGAGATACGGCGCTACAGCCGCCACCTGATTCTGCCCCAGATGGGGATAGAAGGGCAGAAGCGGCTCAAGCAGGGGAGCGTGCTGATTATCGGCACGGGCGGGCTAGGGTCGCCGCTGGCGCTCTACCTCGCTGCCGCCGGGGTCGGCCACATCGGGTTGGTGGACTTCGACACGGTCGACGACAGCAACTTGCAGCGGCAGATTGTGCATGGCACCAGCACCGTCGGGGTTCCCAAAACCGTCTCGGCTCGCCAGCGCCTCGAAGACCTCAACCCCTGCATCACCATCACCACCTACGACGCACGACTCTCATCGGACAACGCGCTGGACCTGATGCAACCCTACGATGTCGTGGTGGACGCGACCGACAACTTTCAGACGCGCTACCTCACCAACGATGCCTGCGTGATGCTCGGCAAGCCGAACGTCTACGGCAGCATCTACGGCTTCGAAGGGCAGTGTACGGTCTTCTACCCGAAGGCAGACGGCCCCTGCTACCGCTGCCTCTACCCAGAGCCGCCCCCGCCCGGCCTGGTGCCCTCGTGCGCCGACGCCGGGGTGCTCGGGATTGTGCCAGGGGTGATGGGGACCATCCAGGCGACCGAGGTGGTCAAGCTCCTCACCGGGTTGGGGGAACCGCTCATCGGTCGGCTGCTGCTCTACGACGCTCTGGGGATGCAGTTTCGCCAGATGAAGCTGCGCCGCCAACCCGCGTGCCCCATGTGCGGGAGCCACCCCACTATCACCGAACTCATAGACTATGACCTGTTCTGCGGCATCACGCCCGGCGGCACCGTGCTCGAAAGCCAGTATGAGATAACCCCGCGGGACCTGGCGGCCCGGCTCGCGCACGATGGTGAACGCCCCTTCCTGCTGGATGTACGCAGCCACCAGGAAGCCGAGATTGCCCGCATCCCCGGTACCGACCTCCGTATCCCCATTGCGGTTCTGGCCGACCATCTGGAAGACCTGGAAAAAGACCTGGACCCGTCGCGTGAGGTGGTGGTGTATTGCCGAGTTGGGCAGCGCAGTGCCCACGCGGTCAACCTGCTCCGGGGCACGGGCTTCCAGAAGGTCAAAAACCTGGTAGGCGGCATCATCCGCTGGTCCGACGAGGTTGACCCGACCATTCCGAAATATTGACCCGACCTGAAACAAACCAGAAGGAGCTATAGCTAGATAGGCAAAAGATACCCAGAAGTGAGCAGGAGTGCTCGTTAGGCACACGAGAGAAAGGAGCGAGATGCGGAAACGGTATTTCCCAGAGGCACCAGCGGGCGAAAG
>DAOTUF010000309.1:0-3125 GCA_034437495.1 Chloroflexaceae bacterium
CGTGACCCAACCAGCACCGGTGGTGGAGGGGCCGGGCGGCAACCTCATCATGACGCTTGGCTACCAGGACCCCACCACGCTCGACCCGGCGCTAGTGGGCGACACAACCAGCGCCTTTGTGGTGTTTCAGTTGTACAGCGGGCTGGTTCAGCTTGATGAGAACCTGGAAGTCCAACCCGACCTGGCAGAGCGGTGGGACATCTCCGACGATGGGCGAACCTACCGCTTCACCCTGCGCGAGAATGCCCGCTTTGCTGACGGAACGCCCCTGACCAGCGAGGACGTGCGCTATTCGCTCGAACGGGCCACCGACACCAGCCTCTCCCCCCACCTGCCGGCCCGGATGTACCTGGGCGATATCGTGGGGGTCCGCGAGAAGCTGGCGGGGGAGGCCAGCACCATCGCGGGCGTGCAGGTCATCGACCAGCAGACGATTGAACTCACCATTGACACGCCAAAAAGCTACTTCCTCTCGAAGCTGTGCCACCCGACCTCCTACGTGGTAGACCAGCGAACCGTGGAGTCGGGCAGGCGCAGTTGGACGGAGCGACCCAACGGAAGCGGCGCGTTTGCCATTGAGGAGTGGGACCACGACCGCACCCTGGTGCTGCGGCGCAATGTCAACTACTACGGCGACCTGGCCCGCCTCGACCGGGTGACGCTGCTGATGGGGGCTGCGGCCAGCAACCCTATGGTGCTCTACGAGCAGGGACGCATTGATGTGACCAGCGTGAGCGCCTTTGCGCTGGCGCGGGTGCAGGATGAGAGCAACCCCCTCTCGGACGAGCTTATCAGTGTGCCGCAGCTTTCGCTGTCCTATATCGGGATGAATGTGGAGGAGCCGCCCTTTGATGACCCAAAGGTACGGCAAGCCATGACGCTGCTCATAGACCGCGAGAAGCTGGACGAAGTGACCCTGGACGACAGCGTAGTGGTGGCCCGGGGGATTGTGCCGCCGGGGATGCCCGGCCACAACCCGGACCTGCCAGAGCCAGCGCCGGATATCGCGCAGGCGCGGCAACTGCTGGCCGAGTCGAAGTATGGCGGGGCCGAGAACCTCCCCCCCATCGCGGCGTATGGCGGCGGCTGGACCACCACCCTGCGCGACATCGCCGAAGAGGAACTGGGTATCACCGTTGAGACGCGGGATTATGAGAGTTTCGGGGAATACCTGGCGGCGCTCCAGGAAGCGCACCTGCCCATGTTCAGTATCGCCTGGATTGCCGACTACCCCGACCCGGAGAACTTCCTTGACCTGCTGTTCCGCACGGGCAGCTACGAAAACCATACGTCCTATTCGAACCCGGAGGTTGACGCGCTCCTGGACCGTGCCGCCAGCGAACAGGACGACGAGACGCGGTGGCAGCTCTACCACCAGGCCGAGCAGCGCATCCTGGCCGACGCGCCGGTTATTCCGCTCTACCACGATGTGGAATACACGCTCGTGAAGCCCTATGTCAAGGGTCTGGTGGTCACTCCGATGGGTATTCTTGACCTTTCAACGGTCGAACTGGTTCGGTAGGCGAGCGGGATGGACGAGATAGGGAGACAGCGAAACAGCGAGACAGCGAGATAGGACGAGCTAGACGAGTAGAACCATGCAAAAACCCCAGAATATCAAGGGGATGCGGGACCACCTGCCCCCGGCCATGCTGCTGCGGCAGTACATCATCAACACCCTGACCAGCGTGTTCGAGCGCTACGGCTTCGAGCCGCTTTCGACGGCGGTGCTGGAATATGCCGAGGTGCTGGAAGGCAAGCTCGGTGACGAGGAGAAGCTCATCTACCGCTTTGAGGACCACGGCGGGCGCAAGCTGGCGCTGCGCTACGACCAGACGGTGCCGCTGGCGCGGGTGGTGGCGCAGTATGCCAACCAGATGATCCTCCCCTGGCGGCGCTATGCGGTGGGGGCAAGCTACCGCGGCGAACGCCCGGCCCGCGGGCGCTACCGCGAATTCTGGCAAGCCGATATCGACATTGTCGGCAGCAGTTCGCCCCTGGCCGATGCCGAGATTGTGGCGGTGCTGAGCGATAGTCTGGACGCTCTAGGCTTCCCCTCCTTCACCACGCTCCTGAACCACCGTCAGGTGCTCGGCGGGATTGCCCGGGTCAGCGGGCTGGACGAGGAAGCCGCAGGGGGGATTTACCGCGCTATTGACAAGCTTGATAAGATAGGAGCCGACGGGGTGCGCGAGGAACTGCGGCGTAGCGGGGTCGAAGCGGGGTGCGCAGACCGTATCCTGGAGATGGTGCTGCTGGAAGGGCCGTCGGCGGAGGTGCTCCGGGCGCTGCGCCAGCATCTCCACAACGACGCCCGCGCTGTCGCCGCGCTGGACAACCTGGAGAACATCACGCGGTCGCTGGACGAGATGGGGGTCTCCCCGGAGCGCTACTGCCTCTCGCCGCGCCTGGCCCGCGGCCTCTCCTACTACACCGGCGCGGTGTTCGAGACCATCACCGCCCACTGGCCGCAGGGGTCGCTGCTCGGGGGTGGGCGCTACGACGACCTGGTAGGGATGTTCGCCGGGCAGCGGGTCCCGACGGTTGGTCTGGCATTCGGGGTGGAGCGGCTCCACGATGTGATGGAGGAACTGGAGCTTGGCCCCCGCCAACGCACGACCGCACGGGCATTTGTCACGGTGTTTGGCGTGGAGCAGCGAGAGGCCAGCTTACAACTGGCGCGGGACCTGCGAGCAGCGGGAGTCCCGACGATGATGGCGCTGGAGCCGGACGTACCACTGGGGAAGCAGTTGAAGGAGGCCGACCGCAAAGGGGTGCGCTATGCGCTGGTGCTCGGGCCAGACGAACTGGCTCGTGGCGAGGTGGTAGTCAAGGACCTCGCCAGCGGAGAACAGCGCGGGGTGGCGCGGGAAGCTGTGGCGGAGGCGCTCCGGTAGGGCAGGAGAGAGCAGGAACCTTCCATGGAGTCAGTCGAAGCAACCAGACTGGGGCTGATACACTTTCTCATCGACCTGGCCGATGTGGACCCGTCCATCCAACTCGGGAAAGTGAACCGCTTTGAGTACTATGGGAATAACTGCTACCTGGTGGAATTTGCCAGTGGCTTCTTTGCGGTTCGGACCTTTTTTGGAGAGATGTATATCAAACGCTCCTACGATGAGGCC
>DAOTUF010000310.1:0-3297 GCA_034437495.1 Chloroflexaceae bacterium
TCTCATCGCCCGTCATCAGCGTTCCAGGGAGCCTGGCTTTCGCCCGCTGGTGCCTCTGGGAAATACCGTTTCCGCATCTCGCTCCTTTCTCTCGTGTGCCTAACGAGCACTCCTGCTCACTTCTGGGTAGGTTTTGCCTATCTAGCTATAGCTCCTTCTCAGGGAGCTACGTTGTTACCTGTCACCGGTAGTCCGAGCACCTCCGCGAGTTCGGCCAGCGTTGATTGGGCCGTTCCGACATCGCGCCCCTCGACCGCCGCCCGAAGCACCTCGTAGACCGTCCCATTCAGGACCTCCAGGGCCGCGGGTGTGTTCAGGTCGTCATCCAGCGCGTCCCCGAAGGCTTCGCGGGCGCGGGTGATATCCAGGGCGGTGGCGGTGCCGCTGCGGGTTGTGAGCGCCTCGTGCAGCCGGGCTACCTGCTCCTCGGCCCGCGGGACCTCGTCCTGCTCATAGGAAAAGACCTCGCGGTAGGGAACCTGGAGCAGATACCAGCGGAGGGCGTTGGCGGAGTACTCTTGCAAGGCTTTATAGGCCAGCACCAGGTTCCCCCGCGACTTGCTCATCTTCTCCCCATCCAGGTAGACCATCCCCACATGCGCCCAGAAGCGCGAAAACGGGCGCTTCCCTGTGACCGGTTCGCTCTGGGCAATCTCGCACGAGTGGTGGGGGAAGAGCAAATCGCTGCCCCCCCCGTGAATATCAATCTGGGGACCGAGGTAGCGCGTGGCCATAGCGCTGCACTCGATGTGCCAGCCGGGTCGCCCCATCCCCCAGGGGCTTTCCCACGCTGGCTCACCGGGGTTGCTCGTTTGCCAGAGCACGAAGTCCAGCGGGTCGCGCTTGCGGGTGTCGTTGGGCGTGTTTCCGCGCTGGTTGGCCGTGTGGAGCATCTCCTCGTACCCCATCCGCGCCATCGCCCCGAAGTTCGGGTCGGTGCGAATATCGAAGTAGACGTTTCCTTCCCGCACATAGGCATGCTCCAGCTGCACGAGGCGTTCAGTCATCTCAAGGACCATGGCGATTTCCTCGCTGGCTCTGGGGAAGTAGGTGGGTGCAATCATATTGAGCGCGGCACAGTCGGACACAAAGCGCTCAAGCTCGCGTTGAGCCAGGTCTTGCCAGGATATCCCGTCTCGCTTTGCCCGTTCGAAGAGCGGGTCATCCACATCGGTCACGTTCTGGCAATAGCGCACCTCCGCCCCACGCCAGCGCAGGTACCGTATCAGGACATCGAAGACGAGGTAGGTTCGGGCGTGGCCGATGTGGGTCGTATCATAGGGCGTGACCCCGCAGACATAGAGCGTGACCGGGCGCTCGGTGGCAGATGGTATCTCAAACGGCTCTTTGCTCGCCGTAAATGAATTATACAAATACATCAAGTTTCCCTCCCTGGTAAGCTTTCGTGAACTCTGGTGAACGTTCGAACTCTCGAACTCTCGGACTCTCAGACTCTTGCGCCTCCTGGACCCGCGGATGAGACGATGTTGCGACGGAACTCTTCAGGCTCCACCCCTCCGAATCGAGACGCAGGGTTGGACGGACGGCCACAATGGTCATGTCATCGTGCTGCTCAGCAAGCCCCATAAAGTTCTGAACATGCTTGAGCACCAGGTCAACGAGCAGATGAACATCCTCCGGGTTCGGGACATTCCCGAGAAGGTGTTCCAACCGTTCGAAGCCGAATATCTCCCCCTGCTCGTTGTGCGCTTCCACAATCCCGTCGCTCATAAACAGCAGCGTATCCCCGGGTTCGAGCGATACCGTCACACTGTGGTAGAGCGCCGAGGGCATCGCCCCGATGGGCATCCCCCCGACCTCCACAAAGGCACACATCGAGGGGGAGGGAGTGGCGGCGGGATGGGTGCTGGACGGAAGTTGCGACGGATAGGCCGCTTCCAGTTCGTCCCTCCCCCCGGCCCCGTTTCCCCGTCGAATGAGCAGAGGAGCAATCATCCCTGCATTGGCAGCCACCATAGTGCGCGAGGGGAGGTCAAACACGGCGTAGAGCAGCGCCGCATTCATCTTACTCGATTGGAACCGAACATGCAAGAGGCGATTGAGCGCCATGAGCACCTCCGCCGGCTGCATAATCTGGCGGGCCTGCGACTCGACCATACTGCTCGTCAGCGCCATGAGCAGCGCCGCCCCGATGCCCTTGCCAGAGATATCCCCTATCGAGATGGCGGCCCGTCCCTCGGAGAGCGAGATGTACGAATAGAAATCTCCCCCCACCTCGTAAGCGGGAATGGAGCAGGCATCGACGCTCAGCGTGTCAAGACCCCAGGGAGGTTGGGTCGGGAGCAGGCCCATCTGGATGTCACGGGCAAGGGCCAATTCCTGGCGCAGGCGGGCATTCTGCTGCTCAATCTCCGAAAGGCTGGCCTGCAACTGGGTGGCCATCTGGTTGAAGGTCTGGGCAAGCTGCGCCATCTCATCGGTGCCCTTCACCTCAATGCGGTGGGTCAGGTTGCTTTCGCCCAGGGACATGGCCCCTTCGCGCAGCGCCAGGAGAGGGCGAAGAAACTGCTGCGCCGTCAGCAACCCCCACCCCAACCCGATGAGTCCGACCACTGCCACCAGCGCCACCAGCAGCAGCATATTGTTCCAGACATTGCCAAAGGCCACCCCGAGCGGCTTCTCGACCATCACGAACCAGCTCCCCGGGCTGATGGGCGCGAGGACCCCGAGCACGACCTTTCCGTCCAGCCGCTCATAGAACAACACCCGGCTGTTACCGCTGTCGATTCCGCTGCGGTAGGGGATTTCTTCCGCCTCAACTTTGAGCAGCGTTTCGAGATCCTCGGCGGGGGGCGACCAGCCGGGTCGGTTCCCTTCGATACTAATCTCGTAGTCTTCATTGATGAGGTAGGCCACATTGGAGGCTTCTTCTCGCCCGACTATGCGCAGCGCCACCGCCATCGGAGTCGCGCTGACCTCAGCGCGGATGGCCCCCACCACCTGGCGCTGGTTGTTGCGGAGCGGCAGGGCAATCACAAATGCCTGCTCCCCATCGCTGGTCCGGTAGATATCACTGCGGTAGCCCGTGCCCTGCAACGCCTGTATCACTGAGGGGTCGTCGGTCCGGCGGACGTATTCGTTCGGGGTGGCGGTGTGTTCCCGCGTCAGGTGCGTGATCTCCGAACGGTTCAGGGTGAACATCGAAAGCTCCCGCAGGTTGGGATAATTGACCGTGATAAGCTCGCGGGCAATACGGTTGCGCTGGTCGCGGAAGCTCAAGGACTGGAGCGTCCGCCCGGTTTTGAGCAACTGGGCTTCGATATCCGAAACGTAGGA
>DAOTUF010000311.1:0-4125 GCA_034437495.1 Chloroflexaceae bacterium
GCTTTCCCTGGAGGCGCACCTCCACCGTCTGAGCCTGGAGCAGCTTGACGCGCTGTTTGAGGCGGCGCTCACCGCGCCCTCCCTGGAGGCGTTCCAGTCCCACATACCCGCGCCCGCACCGAACGGGAACGGGGGGACGGGGACGGCTTCGTAGCGTGCGCGGGTGTGCCCTTGCCAGCCTGATATTCCGCCGCCCATCTTGTGAGGGGCAAACTGATGGATAAGGAGGGGATAGGAGATCAGGATATGCCCAGTCTTGCTGTGGTCATTCTCAATTATAACCGGGGCGACCTGTTGGTCGAGTGTCTTCGTTCTATCTACCGTTCCCCGACGCGCTGCCACCTGGACGTATGGGTCGTTGACAATGCCTCGACCGACGGGAGTGCCGAGCGGGTGCAGGGGCAGTTTCCCCAGGTGCGTCTGCTGGTGAGCGTGCGCAATGGTGGGTTTGCCTATGGGAATAATCTGGCCCTGCGCCAGATTGTCTCTGCGCCGGATGGTCCGGACCTGACGATGCTGCTCAACAACGATACGGTGGTCCCAGAAGGGGCGCTTGATGGACTGGTTGATTACCTGGAGAAGCACCCGGAGGTGGGGGTAGTTGGCCCAAAGCTGGTGCTGCCAGACGGCTCGCTCGACCTGGCCTGCCGCCGCTCCTTCCCCACCCCGATGGTGTCGTTCTACCGGATGACGGGGTTGTCGCGCCTGTTCCCGAGGAGCCGCCGCTTTGGTCGCTACAATCTGACCTACCTCGACCCGGACGTGGAGACCGAGGTGGACTCGGTGGTGGGAGCCTGTATGCTGCTGCGAACCAGCGTTATCCGCGAGGTTGGGTTGCTCGATGAACGGTTCTTCATGTATGGCGAGGACCTCGACTGGTCCTACCGCATCAAGCAATATGGCTGGCGCATCGTCTATTACCCTGCCGTGCAGGTCTGGCACTACAAACGCGCCGCCAGTTCGCGCTATGCCCGTCCAACCACACGGGCATTCTATGAAGCGATGCGGCTCTTCCACCGCAAGCATTTTGCTGCCACCACTCCCGGCCCGGTCAATACACTCATCGAGGCGGGTATCACAGTGAAGGAGGTGCTGGCCCTTGTCCGCCATCGTGTCCCCCCACCAGCAGCACGCCACCGCAGCTAAGAAGCAAGAAACTCATTGTATCCAGTCCCGCCGACGCTTCCGCCGGGTGGTCAGTATCTTGCTGGTGCTCGTCCTGATGCTCTGCGATGCTGCGGCTATCAATACCTCGTTCGTCGGGGTCTATGCCTGGAACATTGGTGAGATTCACGAAAATGGCCTCTCGCTGCCAGACCGTCTGCGAGACATATGGCTCGTCATCGTGCTCTTGAATGTCGCATTTGCTGGCTCTTTCTGCGCCTATGGTCTCTATGCGCTGCGGCGGGGAGCCTCGCGGGTGGACGAAGCCTACAAGGTGTTCAGTGCGGTATCGCTGGCGACGGTGCTGGTCCTGGTTATCAATACCCTTCTGCCGACCTTCCAGTATGAGAACGTCCCCGTCACCATTCCCATCCTGGTGCTGATATGGATAACCGCCATCCTCAGCACCATCATGCTGCGGCTCGGCTATCGCGGTCTGGTGCATCACCTGCGCCGCCACAACATTGACACCCGGCGGGTGCTGATTGTGGGAGCACGGGAGCCAGGCATTGCTGTCTGGCGGACCATTCGCCGCACTCCGGAGCTTGGCTACCGGGTTCAGGGCTTTCTGTCCGATGTGTACCCACTCGGGACCTATGTGGAGGGGTTGCCCGTCCTGGGGCGCATTGTCCACCTGGAGCGGGTGGTTCGGGCAACGCGGGCCGACGAGTTGCTGGTGGCGCTCTCGAAGCGTTCGCAGAGCGAGTTGATTGAGGTGGTGTCGCGAGCAGATGACCAGGCTATCACCATCAAGGTCTACCCGGACACCTTCCAGCTGATTACCGACAACGAAATCTCTATTGGTGATATCAGTGGCCTGCCGCTGGTGAGTGTCAAGAATGCGGCGTTGAACAACCCGCTCAACCGGCTGTTGAAGCGGAGTCTGGATGTGGTCTTTTCCAGCGTGCTGCTGGTGTTCGCCTCGCCCGTGATGGTGCTGGTTGCGCTCCTGGTCAAACTGGACTCGCCCGGGCCGGTCTTCTTCCTGCAAGAGCGGGTGGGGTTGGATGGGCGGCCATTTGCCATGATTAAGTTTCGGACGATGCGCACCGATTCTGAAACCCGCGGCCCCGGCTGGACGGTTCAGAACGACCCGCGGGTCACGCGGGTTGGGAGGTATCTGCGCCGCTATTCGATAGATGAGTTGCCGCAGTTCATCAATGTGCTTCTGGGGGAGATGAGTGTGGTGGGGCCGCGCCCCGAACAGCCGCGGTGGGTTGAGCGCTTCAGCCAGCAGATTCCGCGCTATATGCGCCGCCACAAGGAGAAGGCGGGGATTACGGGGTGGGCGCAGGTGAACGGGCTGCGCGGCGATACGAGTATCGAGGAGCGCACCCGCTATGACCTGTACTACATTGAGAACTGGACGCTGTTGTTCGATGTCAAGATTATTCTTCGGACGGCGTTTGATGTGGTGTTTGGGAAGCAGGAGAATGCGTATTGAGGGGGGAAGGAGTGGGAAGGGTCGCACCAACCTGTTCGGCCCGCACGCGCAGCGCACGCAGCAATAGATCATAGCCGCCTTCTTCGAAGAGGTTGACCCAGTGATACATTTGCAGTATTCCAGGAATCTCGCATTCCTCCAACCATGCAGGAATCAGAAAAATCGTTCCTTCAGGTTGGCTTTCAACGGTATTCAAGGCGAACGCAATTTTGTAATCAAGCCACCTGCCATCCCTGGTTCTATGGGGCAAGAGATCACCAGGTTGCAGCACCCCAGGTCCAAAGCCTGCGCTTTCTATGGTTGCATGGGACGAGAGACAGACAATAATAACGTCGGAAGTAAGGATGGCCCTCCTAATCTCTATCTGCCAACTCTGCCCCGGCAACAGATCCATTTCATCCATCCAGGGCCGGAATCCTTCGTCCCGCAACTGCTCGTACAGTTCACGCACCGCGGCTCTATCCTCAGCAGCATACGACAGGAAGACCCGCAGGGGGCGCGGGGCCTCTGGAGCCGTAGCCTGGGCGCGGATGCGTGAGCGCGTGGACGGTGGGATGGGTTTGGAGACGGCTCGCACGAAATCGGTGCGATTGCTGAGCAACTGCGTGGCCGACTCCAGCCGGTGCGCAATCAGCGCCGCGAGGTTTTCATAAGCATAGCCCAGACCCGCCGGGTCAAGTGTGCCCTGCTCCAGAACGGGGAGCTTCTCGCCAAAGCTGAAGTAGGGGATATAGGGGATTTTCGTCACCTCCAGGAAGTCGCGGACGCTCACGGCGGTGGGGAGCCAGTTTTCGTAGACTCCTTTCAGGGTACTGGCAAAGCGGTTCAGCCATTCCTGGGATATCTGAAATTCCTCTCCCGAATCAAACTTGCTCGCAATGGGGAGCGAAATGAGGCTCATACGGTCAAAGGGGAGATTCCAGCGCGACCGGCTGGCCTTCTTTGCTACGTCAACCACTCCCTGGAGACTCTGCTCTGTTGCCATAAACAGGAGCACCAGGATATCCGGAAGCTGAATGGTGCAGATGCCTCCGATGTCGGTAATCCCTGTCCTGCTGTCTACCAGCACAAAGTCATAGGCTTCCTTCCACTCGTTCCGCAGGCGCTCGATAGCAACCCCGCCTCCTGCTTCATACAGGGTGTGGAGGTCCAGGTTGCGCAGGTGGCGAAAGTAGTCGTCGCTCCGGCTGCCGGCCGTGAGCAGGTGCAGCGTCGTTTGCCCCCCTGCCAGGTCAATCTTGACCAGCGAATCATTCCAGTTCACTTCCGTCTCCGTCGGTACTTCGTCGTCGCCATGGTGAGACCCCTGAGACCCCTGAGATCCCTGAGATATTTGCGACAGCAGGTCAATGACGCCCGTTTTCTGGGCAACCAGCTTCATGTCAAGAAAATCTTTGAAGAAGTATTCGAGGCCGGGGGCTTCGAGGTCCCAGTCTACTATCAGCACGCGGTAGCCCCACAGCGAGAGCAGCATGGCGGTGTTTGCCAGCGCCATAGTCCTCCCGACGCCTCCTTTG
>DAOTUF010000312.1:0-12628 GCA_034437495.1 Chloroflexaceae bacterium
CCGAAGGCGGCGACCTGGGGTGGATCCGCGAAGGCGACCTGGTGCCGCAGTTTGAGGAAGCGGCGATGAGCGCCGAACTCCATGAGCCGGTGCTGGTGCAGACGCCCTTTGGCTACCACGTCGTGGTCGTGGAAGAGCGGGAAGCGGACAAGCCGTTTGAGAGCGTGGACGAACTGCGCAACACGCGGAACCCCGGCACGCTGATAGACAACAGCTTTGTTCCCTGGTATGAGGAGTTTCGCGAAGAAGCGGAAGCGGAGGGGATTCTTTCGGTCTCCCTGGACCCGGAAAGCATCCTGCTGCCCTTCCCGAGCCGCGAGGGGGAGTGAGACGGAACGATGGGATATCTCCCGATGCAAACGCTGCAACTGAGCAGCGGAACCATCCACTACCGCATGATGGGAGAAGGCCCACCCCTGCTGCTGCTGCACGGGTGGGCCAGTTCGTCGCGGTACTGGCAGGGAACCCTCGAAGACCTTGCCGATATTCGCACGGTCTATGCGCCCGACCTGCCCGGCTACGGAGCCTCACCCCCCCTGAACAAGCCCGCCACGCCCGAAAACCTGACTGACTTGCTGGCCGAATTCGTGGATACCCTGGGGTTTGACCAGTTCGATTTGAATGCCCATTCGCTCAGTTCGGTGATGGCAGTCCACCTGGATATCCGGTGGCCGGAGCGGGTGCGGCGGTTGGTGCTCACGTGCAGCGGCACCTACCGCGACGAACGCAACCGCCGCACGGTGGAGCGGGTCCACCGCTTTGTCGAAATGTGGCTGGCGCTGCGACGTCCCTGGATGGAGTCCATGCGCCCGCTCTACCGCACGGTGGCGCGGCGCTTCTTCTATCGCCTGCCCGACCATGATGGGCTGCTGCGCGAGAGTTTTGCCGACTTTCTGGGGATGGACTTGCAGACCGCGCTTGAAACCTCGATGAATGCGGTCAGCCCCCACTACAATGACCTGCTCCAGAAGGTCACGGCTCCGACCATGGTGATCGGGGCGCGGCAAGACCGCCTGATGCCGCAGTACGGCCCCCCCATTATGCAGTTGCTCATCCCCCGCGCCCACCTGGTCTGGATTGAGCGGTGTGGGCATCTGCCGATGATTGAGCGACCCACAATATACCATCGGTTGCTGCGGCTCTTCCTGACGGCCAATGGGAACCCTGACCAGGACCCTGACCAGAACCCTGACCGCGGCAAGAACCACACCCTCTGGCTGCCATTTCTGGATTGATGGTGGATTGACGGTGGATTGACGGTGGATTGACGATTGAATGTCGATTGAATGTCGAAAAAATCGAAGGGGAAAAAACCATGCAACCTGTGGATATGGCCTCCTACCGCGTCGACTTCCCGATTACCGAGCGCTGCACCTTCCTGAGCCATGCCGCTATCTCGCCGCTCAACCGCCGGGCCGCGGAGGCGGTGCGGAAGCACCTGGAACAGGTGACACACGAGCCATTCGAACACTACTTCGGAGATATCATCACCCTGTTTCAAGACACCCGCGAACGCCTGGCCGCGCTGGTCAATGCTGCGGGACCGGAGGAAATCGCGCTGATGCCGAACACAGCGACAGGGCTGAACACCGTTGCCGCCAGTCTGCCGCTGCAACCAGGTGATAATGTGCTCATTCTGGACGGGGATTATCCCGCCAATGTCTACCCCTGGATGAACCTGGCCTACCGCGGCGTGCTGACCAAGGTGGTGCCACAGCGCGAGGGAGGGTTGGACCTGGAGGTGCTGGAGCAGCGCATCGATGGGCGAACGCGGGTCATTGCGCTGAGCACGGTCATGTTTGCGACCGGTTTCCGAAACGATATGGAGGCGGTGGGGCGGATATGTCACGAACGGGATATCTCCTTCGTGGTGGACGGGATACAGTCACTCGGCGCGTTTCCGCTGGATGTCCAGACCTGCCACATTGATTTTCTGGCATCGGGGTCACAGAAGTGGCTGCTTTCGGCTCCGGGGAGCGGCTTCCTCTACTGCCGCCGCGAACGAATCGATGAACTGGAGCCGGGTGCGTACGTGGGGGCCGCCAGTGTGGTGGACTCGATGAACTATCTGGACTACAACCTCACCTATCCCCCCGATGCCGAGCGGTTTCACCTGGGCACCCCCAATATTCTGGGCCTCGTGGCGCTGCATGCTACCCTTGAACTCCTTCAGGAGGTGGGGATACCCCGCATTGGCGAACACATTCTGACGCTCATCGACGTGCTTATCAACGATTTGCAGGAGCGCGGGTATGAACTGGCGGCCAGCACGCGGCCCGAGCACCGGAGCGGGATTGTGGTGGCCCGAACCCCCGACGCCGAAGCCGTGTGCAAGCGCCTGTCGGAGCAAGGAATGGTCGTGACCTCCCGCGGCGGCGGGGTGCGCATTGCCCCCCACTTCTACAACACCCGCGAAGAGGTGCTGCGCGTGGGGGAACTGCTTGACACCATCCTGCGCTCCTGACCCCTCCGGAACGGAGCCACGTCACGGCTCCAGGTCCAGCCTCACGATATCGTCCGGCCCCATCCCGAGGGCATCGAACAGGTCCTCGCGGATGGCGATAAGCTGACCGGCGTCGTTCTCCGGAGTGGATGCCGTAGACAGGGAGCCGGTCTGCTCGTAAATGACCACGTATCCGTGGGAAGACAGTTCCTCCGGACTGACATTGTGCGGCAAATCGTAAATCACGTCCGGCGGGGAGATACCGCACTCCTCGGTAAACCGTTCCCGATTCTTGAGATACCGTTCAATCCGCATGTCCAGGCCCAGAAAGGTTCTGGGGAAGTTGGCGGTTATGGGGCACGAGGTCAAGCGGCGGTCGGACAAACCGAACACATCCGTAAACTGGAGATCTCCGTAATAGGTGAGGGCCAGGTAATAGGCCACCACCCCCATCTGGTTCGACATCAGGGTCACGGGGCCTTCTTCTTTGGAGGCTCGTATCGCTCCGACGATTGTTCTGAGATGCACAATGGTCGGGGCATCGCGGAGATGGACAAAGTTTGCTCGCTCTGACCAGGAAAACTCCGCCGGGATGGGAGCCGACGGCGGCAGCAGGAACCTACCCTGCCGCATACGGTCCCATATGGGGATACTGGTTGATTCCTTCTTCATAAAGACCAGCGCTCCGGGCAGTTGGACCAGGCACAGGAAGGCGACCGTCGTCACGAATACGCGCGTCCGGTATTCGGGGAGCACCAGCGTGGTGATGAGACGGTGCAGCGCCAGGACCGACAGCGCGGTCGTGACGGGCCACATGTGGACGAAAAACCGTCCGCCTTCCATCCAGTCTCCCCCGGCCAGGATGATGAAACTGGTGGACGCTAGCACAAAGAGCGTGGGGAGCAGGTCGGGCGGGAGCGAGCCATCGCGCTGTCTCAGGCAGTAGCCTACGTGAAGCGTGTTGATGGCCACCAGCAGCACGAACGGCTCGACATAGAAGATGGAAAGGGAGAGCGAGGTGTATTTCAGCCCCTCCTTGATGTGGTCCAGCGAGAGACCCGCAGACTTGGCAAGGACTGGCTGCGGCATGAACGACCCGAAATACAGGGACCGGAAGAGCACCAGACCAAGGAAGAGTATAACCGTTGAACCGAACAAGAAGAGGATCCGTTTGTTCCAGATGCCGTACGGTTCGGCGTGTTCCCGGTCGATGACGGAGCGCTTGAACAGGGCGACCGCTCCCGCCCCGAGCAGCAGGCAGAACACCACCAGGAAGGACTCGGGCCGCACCAGCAGAAAACAGGCCGTCGCTGCCCAGACCGATACTCCCCGCAGGTGAGAGTAGCCCTTGTTCAGGTAGGCGAGGAAGCTGAGCAAGAGCCACGTACCCGTAAAGGCCGTCAGCGTCGCTTCCATGCCCGAGAAGGACCAGTAGATGACATAGACCGACGTGCTGATGATGAACGCTGCGGCGAGCGAGATGCGCGGGACGATGACCGCGACCAACCGTTGCGTTGCGAAGATGCTGAGGACCCCGAAGAAGACCGAAACCAGCGGGCCAAGCGAGGGAGCAGGGGCTTCGCTCACGCGGATGGCCAGGGCCAGGATGAGCACAAAGAGCAAACTCGAACTCTGCTCGATGGGTTCGCCGCTGTGGTTGGCAATCTCCCCGAAATGGGCCAGCGTGTGGGCCGGCCAGTAGGAAATATGGCTGTCGTCGCGTCCGGTCGAGACAAAGAGGAGAACCCCGATCATCACCAGGAGGAATGGCGGGACGGGAACCAGGAGCCACGAAAGCCGTGAGGACCGTGCAGGCTGCGAAGTGTTTTTCATGTTACGTTATTCCTCATACCGGTGGCTATGCACTACCGGTCAATATTCACACTCATCCCCGGTTGCTCCACAGGGGAACACGGGGAGAGGATCTGCCTTCTCCTTACTCCGGCTCAAGGATACGCCAAGAGAGAAAATATGTCAATCCCTCGGCCCGGTCGCAGAACCTTGAGCACATGTTCATCATGGGACTTTTCTCCCCGGTTTCTCCCCAAATTCTCCCTTGAACCCCCTCAAAATCCTCTCAAAACGTGGTAAAAAGGAAAGACAGTGCGGCAAAGATTCGTTTCCCACACGGTTATCATCGCAGGCAGCAGGTTTCAGCATTGTGAATAGTATCACAAACCACAAAACCGTCACAGAAATATACTAAACCGATCTGAAACCAACCAGGAAAGGGTATTGACTTTGTGAAAAAGTAACGTATAATGCAATCTAGAGTTTTCCTGATCGTGAAAGTAAGTAAAAATTCCATTAAGAAACGGGCCGGGTGGTATAAAAATATTAAAAATTGTGGTAATTCCTTTTTAATGATTTTTTGACCTTTATCTGGCACGGTTTCAGTGGGAGACCTCCGACCTTCAGGGCGTTTGGGGAAACGTTCGAATCGGAATCGGGATGCGATTGAAATGAGCGACAAGGAGAGAAGGACATGACGATGATGCGATGGTCCGTCGCCGGCCTGGTGATTAACCTGGCGATTTTCTACAACATTGAGCGGTTGGATTTTTACACCAAGAATTTTGTTAACCTGTCGTCGTTTGTCTATGTCCTGACGGCCATCGCCACCGTTTTTACCATCATCGCGCCCCGAAATTGGCAACTCTCGCAGCGGTCTCTCCTGCCGTTCTGGGCAAGTGTCTATCTGGGAAGCAAACTGTTCCTATTGAACGATCATCCCATTATCGGCGGCGGTTATCTCTACCTCACCATTACCGAAGTGGTCTTCTTCCTGCTGACGGTGGTCCTGGCGCACCATGTGGCCCACCACTTGCACGATTTCGAGGAGGCGGTGGAAAACATCTCCTTTTCTGGCCTCAAAAGCCGCATTCTTTCGCAAGAAGATGCCTCGACCAACATCAAAAACGAACTCTATCGGAGCCGTCGCTACCAGCATCCCCTTTCTCTGATGGTCCTTGAACCCGATCAAGCATCCTTGCAGGCATCACTCCATCGGTCGGTGCGCGAAGTTCAGCAAGCCATGATGGGACGCTATGTGTTTCTCGGCTTTAGCCGCGTGGTGAGCGATTTCTTACGACGTATTGATATTGCGATGGAACAGGCAGATAAGCAGCGGTTGGTGCTGCTCTGCCCGGAAACGACCCGAGAAGGGGTGATGACGATGGTCGAACGCCTGAAGCAAACCGTCGCAGACCAGATTGGCGTGTCGGTGCGGTGTGGGGTGGCCTCATTTCCCGATGAAGCCCTGACCTTTGAGGAGTTGCTTCGGGAAGCAACCCTGCGCCTGAGAGAAGAGCCGAAGCCCGAGAGCCAGAGCGGTTCTCCACCTTCCCACGAAGCCGGTCATTGGGAACCCGACGGAAGCCTTCCCCAGGAAGGACCACCTCGTGACCATGAAGCTCGTGAGCACAACCCTGCTTTCCTCTCGACCGAAGAGATTCTGCCTCATGAGCACGAACCCGAGATTTCAAGGGTAGCCTGAGCAGGAAGCACGAGGAATGAAGAAAAATAACGTGGGGTCAGGTTTATTCCCTACGAGAACCCAGGCATACGGTTTCAGTAAGAAAGGATATCAACCATGACAATTGCACTTAGAGATGTTCAGGATAGGAATCGCTGGTTTCAGGAAGTGGACCCCGAGCAGTGTTTGCTGCGAGGGCAGAGCTATCTCATTGCCAAGCGGGTGATGGATATCACCCTGGTGGTCCTGGCGCTGCCGCTCCTCGTGCCGCTCATGCTTCTCTGCATGGCGCTGATCAAGCTGGATTCGCCGGGTGGGCCCATCTTTTTCTCACAGCAGCGGACCGGGCAGGGCGGGCGGCGGTTCCGGCTCTACAAGTTCCGCACTATGGTCCCGAACGCCGAAGAAATGAAGAAGCAGCTTGCCCATCTCAACGAGTTGCAGTGGCCGGATTTCAAGATCACCAATGACCCCCGCATCACGCGGGTGGGGCGCATCTTGCGCAAGACGAGCCTGGATGAACTGCCGCAGATTATCAATATTCTCCTGGGCGATATGAGCTTCGTCGGGCCGCGTCCGACCTCTTTTGCAGCAGATACCTACGACCTCTGGCACACCGAGCGGCTTGACGTGCAGCCGGGACTGACGGGCCTGTGGCAAATCATCGGGCGTGGCTCCACCGAGTTTGACGAACGGCTCCGTCTGGACATCGCCTATATGGAGCGGCGGTGTCTGTGGCTGGATATCCAGATACTTGTGCGCACCTTTACGGCGGTGCTGGAACAGCGGGGAGCCTGCTAAAGAGCACATCCCCCTATGGCCAACCATTGTCAGGTTTCTGCAACCTTGCCCGCTTCCTCTTTGTGGGCCACATATGATACGATAGATATCGAGTATGGACCAGCAAGCTTCCACCCCCCCCACCGATTTGCAATCCGTGGGGGGTTTGGGTCCAGCCCCGGTGAGCGAAGACCCGAACTGCCCATCCCCATCACGTCACACCACGCTCCCTGCATCGATGGTATAATGCCAACTCCGGGTAAGGAATCCATACTCCCGTCCATCGTGGGAAGTTCTGAAGCCGCGACCATGACCACATGACCACCATGATCTAAATTTCTATCACCCTGTGACGGGGGGACATCACGCATCGGTCGTCGTCAGGAGCAGGAACAGAGGACAGGAAACAATAGTTATGGAATTTCAACGAATACTCGGGGCAATCCTGCGGAACTGGTGGGTTATCCTCGCCTTTGTTCTGGTGAGTGCTGGCCTGGGGTTGGTATACAGCTATATGCAGCAACCCGTCTATGAAACCTCGGCCCGCCTGGTGCTCTACCCCGGCCTGGACATCTACGAAGGATACAACCGCCTCTATGTCATTGACACGCTTGGCGGGCGAAGCGCCATCGCCACGACCTATGGAAACCTCCTGTGGAGCCAGAAGTTGGCTGAAGAAGCGGCTCGGTCCCTCGGGGTTCCCCCTGAGATGATAGGAGACTACCAGATAAGCTGTGTCCCCTTACCGGACTCCATGGTGCTCGTGCTGCGGGTGGAGGGGCCTTCGCCCGACCTGGCCGCAGACCTGGCCAACGCTATCGGTCGGGAGGGGATTGCGTACCTGGGCAATCTCTATGAGATGTTCGAACTCCGTCTCCTCGACCCGGCCAGCGTCCCATCCGAGCCGATTTCGCCAGACCACCCCCGCAACGCGGTCCTCGGGGTCGTCATTGGTCTGATGGGGGGGATTGCCTTTAGCATCCTGCGGCAAACACTCCTGGATGTCTGGAAGACTTCGCAGTCACCCTCACCATCATCACCATCATCACCATCATCACCATCATCATCTCGGGGGACTTCTCCTGGGTCCCTATCGGCAGGTCGGGCAGAATAACAAACCAGCAATGGCGAGAGAGATAAAGATTCGGGTATGGATAGAGCCAGAGCACTCATTCAGCAATATCACCTCACCCCGCTGCACCTGACGCTGCTGAGCCTCTTCGTTGCGGCAAGCGCCACGGCAGCCAGTCTGGTCGTGGGCATCGGCTACTTCGACCCGGTGGGTATCTTGCTCATCGCTGGCGGGGCTGTCCTGGCCATCGTAGTCGCGACCTCGCTCCGCCCCCAGTTCGGAATCTTCATCCTGGCGGTGGCCATGGTGAGCAACCTGTCCTATATCTTCACCGACCTGGGCTTGCCCGGGGTGAACAAGCCCCTCATTGCCCTGCTCATCCTCAGCATTGCCGCCAACAGCGTGATGCGGGGAACCTTCAACATGCGCCTGAAGAGCGTCGAATGGTTGATGCTGATCTACGGGGCGACCATGATGCTCTCCTACTTCGGGGCCGCTGACCACGACGTGGCCATGGACGAGATGGTCGAATATGCCAAGAACGTAGTCATCGTACTCTGTATGGCCTACGCCCTGAAGTCGGAAGTGGACTGGAAACGCTCGCTCTGGCTCGTCATCGTGACAATGACGCTCCTGTCCGCGATGGGCACCTACCAGGTCTTGAGTGGTGACTACGACCAGACCTTCTGGGGGTTTGCTACCATCAAGCGAGACCAGGTGCTGACGGACGTGTGGCAGATGCGCCTGAACGGACCCATCTACGACCCGAACTTCTTCGGTCTCATCCTGGTCGGTTTCCTGCCGCTCTCGCTCTACCGCATCTTCGACGCCACCCACCTCCCGACCAGGATCTTCTGTGCGCTGTCTGTCCTGCTGAATGTCGTCGCCAACCTCAATACCTACAGCCGGGCTTCATTCGTGACGATGGGTGTTATCCTCTTTATCATTGCCCTTGAACGCCGGGTCAAAATGGGGTTTCTGTTCCTGGTGGTGTTCTGCGTGATAATCATCATGCCCTTCTTGCCCGAAGGCTACACCGAACGGCTCGAAACCCTTTCGATCTTCGGGTCGGAGGATGAAACATCCGCGGTCCACGGAGAAAGCTCCTTCCGCGGACGGACGAGCGAACTGCTCTCAGGGATCCACATGTTCCTTGACCGTCCCTTCACCGGAGTAGGGCCGGGCAACTACGAGGTTCGCTACCAGGAATACGCCGGGCAGTTTGGCCTGGAAACCCGTACCACCATCCGACAGGCGCATTCCCTCTACATTGAGATTGCTGCCGAGGGGGGGCTGTTGGGCATAACCTCCCTGATGGGGGTGTTCGTGGCGCTCTTTGTCGGGCTGCACCGCGCCCGGCGCAAGGTGATGCGTCTCCCTTCTCACGCCTACCTCTCAAGCTGGATTACCTCTTTGCAGATGGCGCTTGCCGCCTACCTGATTAATTCAATCTTTTTGCATAGCGACTTCTGGCGCTACCTGTGGGTGCTGGTCGCCTTCGGAGTGGCTATCATCCACCTGACCGATGACCTGGAAGCGGCGAAGTCCCCGGACTCGAACGCCCAGAAAGCGGAGAAGCAGACCCTTCTATCCAGAGATATCCCCCATGCCTGAAAAAAACCCGAGCGACCAGCACGACCAGCGCGACCAGGAACGGAGCGGTGTGGCGCGGAAGACAACCCGCGCCGTCTTCTGGAACTATGCGACCTTTGCGTCGGGCAAGCTCATGGTGCTCATCACCATGGCTATCCTGGCGCGGCTCCTGACCCCGAGCGAGTTTGGTCTGGTGGCGCTGGCCATGCTGGTGATAACCTATCTGTCGGTGTTGAAGAATGTGGGTCTGGGCGAGGCGCTCATCCACCGCCGGGACCGCGTCGAGGAGGCCGCCGGCACGGTCTTCACGCTCAACCTGATGCTGGCGACCGGGTTGTCGGTCGTGACGATGCTGGCGGCTCCGTCGGTGGCCGCCTTCTTTCAAGAACCAGCCGTTGCCCCTATCCTGCGCGTGCTCGCACTTACCTTCTTTCTCAATGGGCTTGGCTCCGTGCATATGGTCCGATTGCAACGCGAGCTAGCATTCGAGCGCAAGCTCATCCCCGAAACCGGGAATGCCCTGGTGAAGGGGGTGGTCTCGATTGTCTGTGCGCTTGCGGGGTTGGGGGCCTGGTCGCTGGTCATCGGGCAGCTAGCCGGGACAGTCACGCTGGTCGTGCTGGCCTGGGTCGTCTTCCCGTGGGTGCCGCGCCTGACCATCGACTTCAGCCTGGTGCGGTCGCTCCTGCGCTATGGCCTGCCGCTGCTCGGCAGCACCGCCATCACCGATTTTTCCGACAATCTCGACTACCTGATTATCGGGCGGGTGCTCGGGAACACGGCTCTAGGCATCTACACCCTGGCCTACCGGCTGCCCGAGCTGCTGGCGCTCAATGTGCTCTATGTGACGGCCCAGGTCATCTTCCCGGCCTATGCCTCGATCCAGCACCAGCGAGAGGTGTTGCGCAAAGGGTTTCTGGCCACCATGCGGTTTGTGGAAATCATCATCCTCCCCGTGTGCGTGGGGCTGGTCCTCGCCGCCGACCCGCTGGTGCGGGTGGCCTTTGGCTCTCAGTGGCTCGAAGCTATCCCCGTCGTTCGCCTGATTGCCCTGTTCATCCTGGTGCGCTCCATCGGGTACCATGTCGGGGATGTCTATAAGGCGGTGGGACGGACGGATATCCTGGTCGGGTTGGATGTGCTGCATCTCGCTCTGCTGGCTCCATCGCTCTGGTTTGGGGCCCGCGCCGGGCTGGTCGGGGTCGCGCTGGCCCATCTCGCCATCTCCCTGATTTCGATGGTCATCTATCTTACCGTTGCAATGCGATTTCTCGATGTTCGGTTCGGGGATATGCTGCGCGAGCTGAAACCAGCGTTCTCCGGCGGAGCGGCGCTGGTTCTGGCAGGTTTGCTGGTCCTCTCCCTCACGAATGAAGTATTCCCCCTGCTGCGTCTGGTGGTGCTCACCGTCGTCGGGGCTGCGACCTACACGGGGGTGTTGTGGTTGGTGGAACGTGAAACGTTGCAGCGCATGATCGAGATGGTTGGTCTTCCTTCGCTCGGGCGCAAAAAGCTCCCTTCAAAGACGGGTGGATAAGTTATGGGTAGATCTTTCTTGATATCCAGGTTGGTCGTTCGGGCGGCCCGGGTCCTCCTCCTGATCGTGGTCCTCTGGCTGCCCACCAGCCACTTCCAGGTGGCGAGGACGACGCTTGCCAGGACCCCCCCTCCCTCCGGAACCGTGGCTACCCCTGTGGGGCAGCAGCCGGTGCTTCCACAAGAGGCACCGGCCACGGCAGAACTCTCGCTCGAACAACTGAATATTGCCGCTCCTACCTTGAAATCTCCGCTCGATCAGCATTCGTTCAACGTGACCCTGCCCTACCGCTGGTTGCTGACGGGCACGGAGGAACAGAACTTTCTCGTGCTCCAGTATGATATGTTCGACACGCGTGATGATAGGGAGGCTCAGGCTCCCCCGGAAGGGACAGAAGGGACGGAAGGAACAGGGGGTTCCCCGCCGGAGGACACCGTGATGTCGGTGTTCGTGAATGATGCCCTGGTCGCGACCTTCTCGCCCACCCCGGGGACCAACCAGCAACGGCAGATACCCATCCGGCCTGCGCTGTTCAATGAGCGGGAAGACAACCGCCACAATGTCCGCCTGGTGTTTCGCACGTGGGATTGCGACCATCCTGGCAGCAGTCAATTTGCCCTCCATCGGGCAACATTTTTCCACCTGGAATACCAGGAGGGGCCGATGGAACTGAATCTCGCGGCGTTCCCCCGCCCGCTCGTGCAAGACCGCCTGACCCCCGAAACAGTATTCCTGGTGCTCCCGGACGCCTACACCGATGCCGACCTTGCAGCGGCAGCATCAGTGGCGGCGGCGTTCGGGCGTCGGGCCGAAGGAAGACCGGTGACGCTGCGGCCCGTGCTAGCCGCCAGGGCCCAACCGGAACTCCTCGCCAATGCGAGTGCGGTGATTATTGGCCCCCCGGACCGCAACCGCTTGCTGAGCAGCCTGTATGAACGGGGCTTGCTGCCAACCACGCTCGTCCCCGGAACCACGCAGATAACGACGACGAGCACCCTTTCCATCTTGCCCGATGACGGAGTATTGCAATTGATCCCTTCGGAGGTCAACCCCAACTACGCCTACCTCATCGTGACTGGTCAGACCGACCAGGCCGTTCGGCGGGCAGCCCGGGGGCTTTCCGTGACGCAGCCTCGCTATGGCCTGAGCGGGCAGGTTAGCGCTATCCAGGCGCTCCCCGGCCCAACCCCGGCGTATGACCCGAAAGACTCCTTCACGCTGAACGAACTGGGCTACTACGAGCGTCCCCTGTATGGGGTTGGCACGCAGCAGGTGGGGGTCAGCTTCTTTGTTCCCGCCTCCTGGCGCTTCACCGAAAGACCAACGCTGGACCTGCGCTACTTTCATTCGTCGCTGCTCGACACCGACCAGGCAAGTCTGAACGTGCTGCTGAATGATAACCCCGTAGGCAATGCCCCCCTCCATCCGGAGCACCAGGGAGAACTTCAGGTGCGGGTTGAATTTTCGGAAGAGGATTTTCGGATGGGTCAGCATAACTACCTCTCCTTCGAAAGCATCGTGAACCTGCCAGAAGACTGCATCGTTCCTAACGAAGATGCCATCTGGATGCGGATGCTCGGGGAGAGCACCTTGCACCTTCCGCATACCACCAGAGAAGAGCTAACGTTTCCCCCGGAAAATATGCTTTCCCTCTTTACGACAAGCCAGGATTTGAGCGATGTATGGTTCTCGCTCCCCACCGCCCCCGCCCCCGCCGAACTTGACGCC
>DAOTUF010000313.1:0-2709 GCA_034437495.1 Chloroflexaceae bacterium
CGAGCGGGCCTGGGGCTGGCAACGCACCCCAGGGTCTCGTGACCTCCCTATCGGTTGCTCCGAAGAGCGAACTGGTCAACATCGGCTTGCTCTTCACAAGCCACCCGCTTCAGCGGGTGGTCGTTGACCATCAAAGATAAGGATATCCTGAGAAAGAAAAACCCCCGGATATGCCGGCGCACACCCAGGGATTCTCTCTTTATACACACACAGCGGCAATCATTGAGACCATGCACACAAACCATTTGCTCATATTTTGCCGCCTTCCTGCAATACAGGGTATAATCCTCAGTGATTACACCTTTAGCATAGCACAGTCGTATGCGAAAGTCAAATATTCTTCTGGTCTTCTGCGTCCCCGTCTCCCTGAGCCGTTTTTTCATGCTCCGCCCATCATCCCCTCTCGTCAGGGTGGGGGTTACGGTGTCGTGGTCTCCTGTTGGGCCGGGTCCACCAGCATATACCCCCGTCCGCGGTCATTGACCAGGTAGGCCGGGTCGATTTTCTTGCGCAGATTGAACATATGCTGCTTCACCAGGATTTGCGCGTCTGCTTCGTCCGTCTCGAACCGGTGCGTATGGCGCACGATATGGCGATAGGAGTGGGCGGTGCCCGGTCGTTCGGCCAGACAGCACAACAACGCATACTCTATCGGAGTCAGCCGCACCGGTTCCCCGCGAAATACCACCGCATGGCGAGAATCGCCAATCGTCAATTCCCCGATACGTACCGTCTGCGAGGGAGGAGGGGCAGTCCCGGAGGGCGCAGGGGTGTGCGGGTGGGGCGCGGTCGGAGGAGCCGCCGGGTGGGGGGGCACCGGAGCGCTCCCCCCTGCTTCTTCCCGTTCGCCCTGCGGGTAGATAGTGGTCAGCAGGGCCGCCGAGTCTATCAACTGGCGCTCCACCATCCGTCGCCGCTCCTCCACCATCCGTCGCTGGACGGCTCCGTTCAACTGCCGCAGCAGTTCATCTTCGTCACAGGGCTTGACCAGGTAGTCGTATGCGCCCGCGCGGATAGCGGCAATGGCCGTATCCAGGGTCCCGTGGCCGGTCAGAATGAGCACTTCGGGGTGATAGTCCTGCATGCGAGCCGCCTGCAATACCTCGATCCCATCAATGTCACCGAGCACGATATCCGTCAGGACGACGTCATAGACGTCATTCTCCAGCAGGTCAAACGCGGTCTCCCCGTCGGGGGCGCGGGTCACGCGATACCCGGCCTGTTGAAGCCAGTACCCCAGGGCGATACTCGTGTTCTGATCATCCTCAACAAGCAAAATGTGTGGTTTCATACGGTCAGTCACTCACCCCTTGTCCATATCCGTGGTGGCTCCTCCCCCGTCCTGGGGAGCGTGTGGGCGTTGCTGGTCTTCTGGCTCCGCTCCTTCTGGTCTGCTGGTGGGGAGCCTGATGGTGAAGGTGCTTCCGTCCCCGGCCTGGCTCTCCACGGAGATATCCCCCCCATGCTGACGGATAATCTGGGCACTGATAGCCAGTCCCAGGCCGGTGCCATGCTCTTTGGTCGTCACAAACGGCTCAAAAATGCGTTCCTGGAGTTCGGGGGCGATACCACACCCACCGTCGGTGATGGAAATCTCCAGGGGGTGCGGGCGGTCATCAGTCATCTGTGCGGCGATACGGAGCGGTCCACCATACGGCATCGCGTCGAGCGCATTGACAATCAGATTGAGCAGCACCTGGGTCAGTTCGTCCGAATGCCCCCAGGCCCGCGGCAAAGCATCGGCAAACTGGCGTTCGATGGTGATTTTCTGGTCGCGGATGCGCTTGCCTATGAACAGGATAATCCGCTCAATCAGCACAATCATATCCACCGGACCGGGCGCGGGGGTGTCGGGACGGTACAGTTCGAGCAACTGCCGGACAATGCGTCCGACCCGCTGAATCTCATCGCGGGCATAGTCGAGAAAGGTATCGCGGTCGGCATCAGTCGCCGCATTTCGAGCCAGCTTCACAAAGGTCTGGAGCGATTGCAGGGGGGTGTTGATTTCGTGGGCAACGCTGGCGGCCAGACGACCGCTCGCCGCAAAACGCTCATTTTCAATGAGCCGCGCTTCCATCTGCACATGCTCGGTCACATCCACGACATGCACAATCATCTGGTTGACCTTGCGGTCGGGGGTGTGCAGTGCGATGGTCTGGATGTCGAGAATGCGAGTTGCTCCACTGGGAGGAGTATAGCGCGTGCGCTGGCTGATGGTTGAGAGCGAAGCGCGGGGAGGCCAGGCGGCCTGGTCGCGGGGGGGGGCAGTCGCCCGCAGTCCGTGGCTGTCCCCCGCAGACCTGTGACCGACCAGACGCGGATAGACCGCCTCCCATGACTGTCCGACCAGGTCTTCGGTGGACTGGTTGAACAGTTCGGCCATAGAGCGGTTGGCCGCCTGGATATTCCCCGTGCCATCGAGCAGCAGCAAGCCATCTTCCAGGCCATCGAAGAGCGCCCGCAGCACGTTGCGGCTGTGGCGCAAATCCTCGTTCAACTCCTTCAGGCTGGCGCAAATGGTTTGCATTGACTGTTCGGCCTGCTTTTGCTCGCTCATATCGCGTACGACGACCGTCAGGGCCGTGGCGTTTCCCTGCTGGTCAGGGATGACCGCCGTACTGACTTCAGCCGGGAAGGTCGTGCTGTCCTTACGCTGCATTTGTTCTTCAATCGTCCAGTGGTTGCCCATCTCAAGCACCGACGGGAAGT
>DAOTUF010000314.1:0-3937 GCA_034437495.1 Chloroflexaceae bacterium
AACCGCCTCTGCAAGCAGTGGCGGTGTTCCGTTGTTCCGAATGGTCAGTTGTGCAAGTGCGTTGGGTAGATCTACTGGACTGAAAGCAAGACCTTCGCGGACTTCGACTGGTGCGGAAGTATGGTCAACGCCGACCAGGAACAGTTTCATGTGAGAGACCCCCTCGCTGGCTAAAGCATAACAAAACTGTAGAAACCTACCTAAATCTACCGCGTGGCAACTGTATCATGAACCAGGGATTTTGTCAAAAAGGACACGGTGCGCCACCGTTCAAAAGCGGGGGGCAGAATCCGCGCCTCACCACCCTCGGACCCGTTTCAAATCGAAGAAGTTCCCCCTGCCGGTCGGTTTTTTTCTGGAGCCACCCGGGGACCATGCGGCGGGCCAGTTTGTTTTTCATGAAAATCTGGCACGCGATACCCATATGTGCTATAATGGACCCTGTTTGTCATGCAGGGGGCCGACTCCCGAAGCCCCCGGGGTTTGCGTGGGGGGCCGGTCTCGGGTTCCCGGGCCACGTTGGTGGCTTCCCCGGAAGTCTGGTCTTTCGGGCGCAGGTACGCCCTTTGTTGAAGTTTGTGGTTATTGGAACGTATCATAAACGAACGAAACATGCTCAATGCGAGACTAGAGATTTGAGGAGGAATCCAGTGGCGCTGGACAAAGAGGAAAAAACGGGTGTCATTACTGAATATCGTGTTCATACGACTGATACGGGTTCGCCTGAAGTGCAGGTCGCCCTCCTGACCGATCGTATCAATGCGCTTATTCAACATCTCAAGTCACATATCCACGACCATCACTCACGACGGGGTCTCTTGAAACTCGTTGGTCGCCGTCGTCGTCTCCTGGCCTATCTCAGTAAGAAGGACCGGCACCGCTATCGCTCCCTGGTCGAGCGGCTCGGGTTGCGGCACTAGCGTTCCCTTCGCCTTGAAAGACCAGGAAGACCAGGCAGGAAGGACCGGGTTCAGGTACGAAGGATTGCACCACCAGCACACAGCCGGGTAGCGCATACGACGACCACCCGCGATGGGAGTGGCACCAGAGGAGGATATGCCCTTTCTGGTGCTTTGTTTCTGTACGACCTGGTGGCGAATCATTCGACCATACCATTATCATTATGAATGTATAGCTAAGGATCCAGGCAGTTCGCCGGTTGGTTGTTCCCTGGCCTCTGGCTCCTCATCGCCGCAGACGGTGAACTGCCCGCCTGGGACTGGTGAGGGGAATAAACTACGTACCGAAACGTATCATATCACAATTTTCCCAGGATGATGAAAGGGTAATCTATGTTAGAACAGCACGTGTTTTCTGTCAGTCGTGAAATCGCCGGTCGGACCCTGACCCTCGAAACCGGGAGACTGGCCGAACAAGCCGGTGGGTCCGTGACCGTCCGATATGGCGATACCATGCTCCTTGCGACCGTGGTGGCCGAAAAAGAGCCGCGTGAGGGTATCGATTTCTTTCCGCTCACGATTGATTATGAAGAGAAGATGTATGCCGTGGGGAAAATTCCTGGCAACTACTTCAAACGGGAAGGCAAACCAACCACCACGGCAATTCTGGTTGCTCGCCTCACGGACCGCCCCCTCCGCCCCCTCTTCCCCAAGGAGTACCGCAACGAAGTGCAGGTGATTATCACCACCTTCTGCATCGATATGGTCAATGACCCCGGTCCGCTCGCCATCATCGGGGCCTCGGCGGCCCTGTCGCTGAGCGATATCCCCTTCGCCGGCCCGATAGGGGCCGTCCAGATGGGCTATCTGGATGGCAACCTGGTGGTCAATCCATCCATGGCCGATATCGAGCACAGCAAGCTCGACCTCATTGTGGCTGGCTCCACAGAGGCCGTCCTGATGGTCGAAGCCGGGGCCTATGAGCTGAGCGAGGACGATATGCTGGAGGCTATTGTCCAGGGGCACGATGTATGCAAGCAGATTGTGGAGTTGCAAGCGGAGCTGGTTGCGCAGTGCGGGCGTCCCAAAATCCCCTACGCGCCCGCGGAAGCCGACACTTCGTTGGAGGATGCCATCACCGCCTATATGGGCAATCGCCTCAAAGAGGCGGTGAACCACCCCGACAAGACGGTGCGCGAGGCCGAGACGCAGGCGTTGCAGGACGATATCACGGCCCACTTCACGGCCGACGAGCTAGAAGAAGAAATCCCCGCACGCGTGAAGGCGATTGACAAGGCGTTTCAGGCGTTGCTTAAAGAAGAGGTGCGCTCCGCCATTATGGTCAATGGCACCCGCGTGGACGGGCGCAGCCTGAAAGAAATACGGCCTATCAATATCGACGTGGGGGTCGTTCCCCGCGTGCATGGCAGCGGCCTCTTCACCCGCGGACAGACCCAGGCGCTCACGATTACGACCCTGGGGTCGCCGGGGGAGGAGCAACGCCTTGATGACCTGGGGTTGGAAACGTCCAAGCGCTATATGCACCATTACAACTTCCCGCCCTTCAGCACGGGCGAGGTTCGGCGGTTGGGGTCGCCGCGCCGCCGCGACATCGGGCACGGGGCGCTGGCCGAGCGCTCGCTCTACGCGGTGCTGCCCGAGGAAGAAAATTTTCCCTATACCATGCGCCTGGTGAGCGAAATCCTCAGTTCCAATGGGAGCAGTTCGATGGCGAGTGTCTGCGGCAGCAGCCTGAGCCTGATGGACGCCGGGGTGCCCATCAAGCGGCCCGTCGCAGGTATTGCGATGGGGTTGGTGACGGGGGAAAACAACGAATGGCGCGTATTGACCGATATTCAGGGCATTGAAGATGCGCTCGGCGATATGGACTTCAAGGTGGCCGGAACCAGCGAAGGGATCACCGGTTTGCAGATGGACATCAAGACCACCGGTATCACCTACGATGTCATGCGACAGGCTTTTGCCCAGGCCCGCGAAGCCCGCCTGGAAATTCTGGAGAAGATGCGCCAGGTGTTGCCCGGCCCGCGCGAGAACCTGTCGCCCTATGCGCCGCGGATTATCACCCTCCAGATTCCCATTGACAAGATTGGGGCGGTGATTGGACCGGGAGGGAAGACCATTCGCAGCATTATTGAGCAGACCGGGGCGACCGTCGATATCGAAAACGATGGGCGCGTCTTTATCGCCACGTCGGACGGGCAGGCCTCGCAGCAAGCCGTGGAAATGATTGAAAATCTCACGCGTGAGGCCAAAGTGGGAGATGTCTTCCTCGGAAAGGTCGTCCGCATTATCCCCGTCGGGGCACTGGTCAATATCCTGCCCGGCAAGGATGGGATGGTGCATATCAGCGAACTGGCTGAGGGTCGCGTCCGGACGGTGGAGGATGAGGTCCGGGTAGGCGATGAAATCAATGTCATGGTGATCGGGGTGGACGAAGCCAGCGGCAAGATTAGCCTGAGCCGCCGCGCCATCCTCACCGGGGAGACTCCCGAAGAACGGAGGCTCGACCGGGCCTCATCTCGTGGGGGCAACGACCATCGCTCATCCTACCGCGGCGACCGCGGCGACCGGGGTAGTGACCGCAGATCGCAGCGGGGTGGCGACCGTGGCGACCGAAGCAGCGAGCGGAGCGACCGCGGTGAGCGCGGCGGCGAGCGGGGTGGCAGTCAGCGTTCCCGCCCACGGCGGCGCGAGAGTTCGTAGGGGGAGCGGGGGCCTCCGTGGGAGACCCCGGGTCTCCCACCACGCCGAACCCTGGTACTATCGGGGGGTTGCCTTGAAACCAAAGACCCCCTATAATTGAAGGGAGAAGAGAGAACAGGGTGCGGTCCTTGCGAGGGAACAGACCGTCTGCAAGATATGGACAAAGGGTAGCGTTTCTGTACGAGGTCATACCCCGCACTGACTAAAGTCAGGCGGCTTGCACGCTCCGGCGAGGAAGCCGGGTATGACCAGACCTGGCCTTTCGAGGCTCCGTTCAGCCGGTCACGATACCCTGGGGTACGCGAGCCAGCCCC
>DAOTUF010000315.1:0-2884 GCA_034437495.1 Chloroflexaceae bacterium
GGCCAACCCTTCGCCCAATTCGTGAGCGGCGCGACGCTGGTGTGCTATCTGGGGGCGCTGCTGGTGGCGCTGTGGGCGGTGCAGCCGCGCACCTACCGCCACGACCGCCACAACCTGGACGAGATGCGGGCGGAGCTGCGGCAGATGATCGCCCACAAGGCGCGACCGCTGCGGGTGGCGGGCCTCCTCTTCGGCCTGGCGTCGCTGCTGCTGGTGGTGTTGCTCGGGTCGGTGATTGTGGGGGCATAGCCTCCGTTGTCCTGCCCTTTCTGCGCTGTTCACGATATGCGGAAGCAGGCCACAGGTGGGGGCAGCAAGGGAGGATGAGGTGGGTGGTTTCCCCAGACGACACGCTGTTCTGGTCGGGTATCCCCGCCATTTCTCTCCAGGGTATGGTATACTGGGGGGGATTTGGGCGGGACGGGGAAACCCCATCCGCGCCTGGTAAACATAACGGATGGGGAGTTCCCCGATACCCCACATCTGTGGGAATTACTTCTATGATACCATTGGGTATGAGGAACAGCGATGCCGCCAGGGACGTTGCACGGGATTGGGCCTCCCGCGGGGAATGAGGACGAGTCAGTCTCCCCTCTTCCGCCCCCGGAACAGGGGCAGTTCGTGGAAGTACGCCTGCGGCGCTATGTGGTCGCCGAGGTACAGCGGAATACCCTGGTCGTTGATGTCCTCAAGTTCCCCGGCCTTGCTCCGCACCACCTCGTCACGCTCAACTCGGTTGAGGATGATGCCCTGGGGGAAGAGTTGCAGGTGCTCTGGGAGCTTGAGCCTGGCGTTCAGGTCATTGAGCAGGGCGCACTCCCGGCCCCAGACGGCTTCGATGCGCCCGTCCGGTTTGCGGCATTCCTCGATGCCGTGCGATGGGGAGCCATCGCCAGTGCCGATATGCGCACCCTCCAGGCTCCCTTTCGCAGCGGGGTCAAGATTGAGGACTACCAGCTCGACCCCCTGGTGCGGGCCATTCAGATGCCGCGGGTCAACCTGCTCATTGCGGATGATGTGGGTCTGGGCAAGACGATTGAGGCCGGGTTGGTCGTGCAAGAACTGGTGCTGCGCTACCGTGTACGCACCGTGCTGATTATCTGCCCCGCTGCCCTGCAAGTGCAGTGGCACGACCAGATGCGCGACAAGTTCGGCCTGGACTTCCGCATCGTAGATACCGCGCTCATGCGAACACTGCGCCGGGAACGGGGATTGCGGATCAACCCCTGGACCCACTATCCTCGCCTGATTACCTCGATAGACTACCTCAAACGAGAGCATCAGATGCGGCTCTTCCGCGAGGCGCTGCCCGCCAATGGCGAGCCAACCTATCCCCGGCCCTTCGACTTGCTGATTGTGGACGAATGCCACAACATGGCCCCGGTCCGGCGGGGGACCTCCTATGCCACCGACTCGCTCCGCACCCGCGCCATTCGCCGCCTGGTTCCCCACTTTGAACATCGGCTCTTTCTCTCTGCTACCCCGCACAATGGCTACCCGGAGAGCTTCATGGCCTTGCTGGAACTGCTCGACAACCAGCGATTTGCTCGTGGGCTGACCCCGGAGCGGCAGTCGGTGCGCGAACAGGTGCGCTCCATTATGATACGCCGCCTCAAGTCAGAACTGCCGCCCGCCTGGGATGGTACGCCACGCTTTCCCGTGCGCCAGCTTGCCGCCATTGAGGTGGCCTACCCGGAGGATGAACAGCGCATCCATACCACCTTGCAACGCTACGCTACCCTGCGTCAGCAGACCACGCGTGACCCGACCGAGCGCATGGCGACTGAATTTGTGCTGAAGCTCCTCAAGAAGCGGCTCTTCTCCTCCCCCGAAGCCTTTGCTATCACGTTGGAGCGGCACCAGCACACGTTGACCATAGCCCGTCGCTCCCATGGGGGGCCTCGCCCGACCCTCAGCACCCTGCGCCAGCAGATTGAGCAGGTAGACGAAGCGTTTGGCGATGATGACGAAGCCGACGAAACCACTGCCGACGCCATGGACCTCTCTTCGCGTCTCCTGACTGACCTGAGCGCTGAAGAAGCAGCGCTGCTGCACGACCTGCACACCTGGGCCCAGGGTGCCCGCGGGCGGGCCGATGCCAAAGCGACCGAACTGATTCGCTGGCTGAAGCAGCATATCCAGCCGGATGGTAGGTGGGGGGACCGACGGGTCATCATTTTCACCGAGTACCGTGATACGCAGCGCTGGCTCCAGGAACAACTAACTGGTGCGGGATTGCGTGGGCAGGACCGGCTGATGCTGCTCTCAGGTGGGATGCCCTCCGACCAGCGGGAGCGCATCAAGGCCGCGTTCCAGGCCAACCCCGCCGTCGCGCCGGTGCGTATCCTGCTGGCAACCGACGCCGCTTCGGAAGGCATTGACCTGCAAAACCACTGTGCCCACCTGATACACTACGAGATACCCTGGAACCCGAACCGCCTGGAGCAGCGCAATGGGCGTATTGACCGCCACGGACAACGCGCCAGCGAGGTGCATATCTTCCATTTTGTGAGCCAGGGATGGAACCGGGAAACGCCGCCTGTCTCTTCGGAGAGTTCCCCCCACCACCTGAATGCCGACCTGGAGTTCCTCTTTCGGGCCGCCCTCAAGGTGAACACCATCCGTGAAGACCTGGGGAATGTGGGGCCGGTGATTGCCACCCAGGTGGAAGAGGCCATGTTGGGGCGGAGGACCCGCCTGGAGACAGGAGCCGCCGAACAACGTTCGGAACCGGTGCGACGACTGCTCACGTTTGAGCGCAAGCTCCGCGAACAGATTGCGCGTCATATGGACCAGTTGCAGGAAACACGCCACGCGTTGCACCTGGAACCGGCGCGGATACAGCAAGCCGTCAGTATTGCGCTGGAACTGGCCGGGCAACCGC
>DAOTUF010000316.1:0-17525 GCA_034437495.1 Chloroflexaceae bacterium
AGCGATATTCCCACCATTCTGGCAGAGCAGGGGCACATTGACCGCGAAACCAGCGAACGGTGGATTCGGATGATCGGCTTCAGGAACATCCTGGTTCATGGGTATATGGACATTGACCACCGTATCGTCTATGACGTGCTTCAGCACCGCCTGACGGATATCGAACATCTCGGGCAGGTCTTTGCCCGCTTTCTGTGATACAATACCGGTACGCTTATGTCTTTTCTTGCTCCACTTGCCCTTCTGGGCGCTGCCATTCTCGGGCCGGTCATCGTGGCGATGTATATGCTCAAGCTGCGCCGCGAAGACCGGCTGGTGTCCTCGACCTTTCTGTGGCAGCGCATGGTGCGCGACGTAGAGGCCAACGCCCCCTGGCAGCGGCTCCGTCCCAACCTGCTGCTGCTGCTCCAGCTGCTCTTGCTCCTGCTGCTGGTGCTGGCGCTGGCGCGGCCCTTCTTCAAGACGCAGGGCATCAGCGGGCGCAACCTCATCCTGATCATTGACCGGTCGGCCAGTATGAGCGCAACCGACGGCACCCCCGACCGCCTGAGCGCGGCGAAAGAGTTGGCGATACGTCTGGTAGACCAGTTGCCCGACCAGGGACGAGCGACGGTTATCGCCATGGGGGGGCAGATGGAGGTGCCTGCCTCATCCACAACCGACCGCCGCGAACTGCACCGCGCCATTGAGGGTATCGCGCTTCACACGGGGGGGGGGAGTGACCTTTCGCAGGCGTTGACCCTGGCTTCGGCGCTGGCAGCCCGCGAGGAGGAGAGCGAGGTAGCGATTCTCTCCGACGGCAATGTCACGCTCCCGTCCGACCTGGAAGTGCCGGCCCGCGTGCGCTACTTCCCCGTCGGGCAGAGGGGTGAGAATGTGGCTATCAGTGCGCTGGCGCTGCAACCCGGCCCCGGCGGGCAGACGCTCTTTGCCCAGGCGATAAACTATGGCCCGGAACCCACGACCCGCCGCCTCGACCTCTACCTTGACGGGGAGCTTTTCAATGCCTACAATCTGTCGCTGAACCCGCAGCAGGAGCAGAGTATCGTGACAGATATCCCCGCTTCGGTCGATATCGTTGAAGCCCGCCTGAATGAAGGGGAGGGCGATGCGCTCCCTGCCGATGACCGCGCCTGGGCCGTGAGCACCCTGGGCGACCAGACGACGGTCCGGGTGGTCGGGCCGGGCAACCGCTTTCTGGAAACGGCGCTGGAGTTGCTCCCGGGGGTGGAGGTCCTGCTTGCAGCGCCGCAGACGGTGGTTTTCGAGGAGACCGCGGCCCAGGTACCGGTGACGGTTCTGGACGGGGTTATCCCTCCCGTGCTCCCCCCGGGCAATCTGCTGTTCATTGCCCCTCCCCGCAGCACGGACTTTTTCTCGGTGACGGGCGAAGTCGAGTTTCCGTCGGTGCATCCGGCACCGGGGGACGAACCGCTGCTGCACAACGTGAGCCTGAGCGAGGTGAGCGTGCTCAAGGCGGTGCGGATGGTACCGGGCATCTGGGCGCGGGTGGTGATAGACAGCGAAAGTGCCCCGCTGCTGGTGGTGGGCGAGAGCCAGGGGAAGCGGCTGGCGGTGCTGTCGTTCGACCTGCACCAGTCCGATTTGCCGCTCCAGGTTGCCTTCCCACTGCTGCTTTCCAACGTGGTGAGCTTTCTGTCGCCCGGCAGCGGGGCCGAAGCCTCGCAGCTTGTGCCGGGGGAGTTGCTGGCGCTCCAGGTGGACCCCGCCATCACCGAGGTGCGTCTGACCCGCCCGGACGGGGCGCAGTTGAGCACGCAGGGTGGGTTGCTGCAATCGGCGTCCCTCCGCCTCCAGGAGGGGCAGATGGTGTATGCCGACACGGACGAGATGGGGGTCTACACGGTTGAGGAGTTCCAGGACGGGGACCTCCAGGCGCGGCACCGCTATGCGGTCAACCTGTTCGCACCCGCCGAGTCGCAGATTGCCCCGCAGCCAGACCTTGCGGTGCCCCAGACCAGTGGCCTCCAGACCACCGTTGCCCGTCAGCGCGAGGGGAGGCAGGAGGTGTGGCGCTGGCTGGCGGCGCTGGCGCTGGTGGTGCTGCTGGTGGAGTGGCTGGTCTACCATCGGAGCGGCCTTGCCTACCTGCGGGAGCAGTGGCGCAAGGCGCGGGCGAGGACGTAGGGAAGACGGAGGGAGGGGAGGCAAGCAGATGACCTACAGCGATTTTACACTCGATAGGGTCAGACGGAGCTTCGGCCTGTCGCTCCAGCGGCGGACCCTGTTCGAGCCGGTCGAGCCGGTGGAGGTTCCCTCCTGGCTGCGGGAAATGCTGGAACGGGGAATGCCCTTTGCACTCAGCAGCGAGAAGGCGCGGTCGGAATTTATCGTTGCTCCCGTGCTGCTCACCAGCAGTATGCAGAACGAGGTCCCGCTTTCGATTTACTCGGGGCAGCGGCTTGATGTGGCTCCCGACCGTGGTCTGGTGGGGGAGTGTGACTTTGTGCTGTGCAAGTCCCCCCCGCTCCCCTTCATCCAGTCTCCCATTATGGCAATCGTAGAGGCGAAGAAGCACGATATTGAGGCGGGGTTGGGGCAGTGTGCAGCCCAGATGGTGGGGGCACAGTGGTTCAACCAGAACGAAGGAAACGGGGATACACCCATCTTCGGGTGCGTGACGACCGGAGAGGACTGGCAGTTTCTCTGTCTGGAAGATACGACGATAGCACTGGACAGCCGCCGCTACTATATTGTGCATGTCGGGGTTATCCTGGGGGTCTTTGCGGCTATTGTGCATCGGTACCGGTAGGGCTGTCTACGAAGGGACCCGGAGAAGAACGCGGAACGAACGAACAAGGAAAGGAACCAGACCTATGAACTCGCTCCTGGCTCACATTCTGGAGTGCAAATACATCGAGGTTGCGCAGAGAAAGGAAGCGCTCTCCCTGCACGAGATGATGCACCGGGCCGAAACGGCCCCCCCCGTGCGCAACTTTACCGCGGCCCTGTGCAAAGAGGGGAATGGAGCAGGAAGCAGCGCAGGCACCACCGCGCTCATTGCCGAGGTCAAGAAAGCCTCGCCAAGCCGCGGGGTCTTGCTCGCAGACTTCGACCACCTTCAGCTTGCCCATACCTATATTGCCAACGGAGCCGCGGCGCTCTCCGTCCTGACAGACGAACCCTTCTTTCAGGGGAGCCTGAGCTACCTGGAAGCCATCCGCCACGGTCAGCAGGCGAAAGCCGCGGAGGATACTATCTCCGATATCTCTCTCGGAGCAGTGCCCCTGCTGCGGAAAGACTTTCTGCTCGACCGCTACCAGGTCTATGAGGCGCGGGCCAGCGGAGCCGACGCGGTCTTGCTCATTGTGGCCGCGCTGGATAACCCCACACTGCGCGACCTGCTTGACCTGGTGGAGGTTCTGGGGATGCACGCCCTGGTAGAAGTCCATACGGCAGATGAGCTAGGCCGGGCGCTGGATGCGGGGGCCGGGGTGGTCGGGGTCAACAATCGTGACCTGCATACCTTCAAGACCCACCTGGAAACGACCGAGCGTCTGGCCTCCCTGCTCCCCTCTGGCCCGCAGCGCCCGGTGCTGGTCAGCGAAAGCGGCATCCACACTCCCGCCGACGTGGTCCGTTTGCGAAACTGCGGGGTTGATGCCATCCTGGTGGGCGAGTCTCTCGTGACGGCTGCGGATATTGGCGCACAGGTGCGCGAACTGGCTTCGGCCTGATGGTGGTGAGGGATGCCCCCGTGGGGGATGGCACGATGGCGTTCCCCCCTCACCTCCTCACCTCTTCTCCCCCTCCCCCCGCTCGACGGGTGCGCTCAGAAGCCGAAGTTGCTTTCTCGCAGCGAGGGATGGAGCCTGATAGCGGCCAACCATGCTTCGATGCCAATCGTCGGGAGCACCCCTTTCTCCGTCACAATCCCCGTCACCAGGGACAGCGGCGTGTGGTCGAAGTAGATGTTGCGGATTGTCACCAGGTCGGGTGGGTCGTCCCAGACCTGTCGGGCGGGCCAGGTCGTCTGCGGGGGCGGGCGGTAGCCGGGGGGCAGAAACTTGTCACTGCCGCACAGCGCATAGAGCGGAATACTGCTTGCCCGGGCTGCCAGCGCCATTCCATAGGTCCCTATTTTATTCACGAGGTCGTGCTCCCGCAGGTGGTCGGCCCCCACCAGCACCAGGTGGGCTTGCGCCACCATCGCAATAGCTAGCGCATCCACGACCAGCGTCGCCTCAATCCCCTGGTCGCTCAGTTCGCTGGCCAGCATCCGGCCTTCGCACCCGGGCCGGCCTTCGCCACAGATGACCGTGAAGCGCCGCCCGGCGCGGTGCGCGTGCCGCAGGGCCGCCAGCACCGTCGAACTGCGGCTGATGGTCAACACCCGCGCTTTCTCTGGAATGAGCTGGAGCACCGACTCGGCAATGGCAGCTTCATGCACGTGGAGCCGATGGCGGAAGGTGCTGGCGGCCCGCCCGGCCCGCTGGCGCAGCACCGCCACCGTATCACGCGCCTCAATGTCCCACAGCACGGAGTTGACCAGATTGACCAGGGGAGCCATGGTCGGTTGCGCCCGAATGAATTCCCACCCCATGGTGAGCAACTTCTGCCGAAACAGGTCAGCCGTGGGGGATTCGTCGGTATTGATGGAGTGAAGAAATGCGCTGGCCGCCTGTTCCGCAATCTCTGCGGCACCCGCCTGATGGTTGGCAGCAATGGCGGTGAGTACCTGGCTGGTCAGGGTGTGTGCCGTTCGTGTCTGTGCAGTCAGTGTGTCTATCATGATAACCCAACTCACTTTTCCCCGTCCCTCCCCTCCGATACCCGGGGCATGGAGGCAAAGGTCTCGTCAGAATGATATTCAATCTCAATCCCAACCCCCTCCCATTTCACAGGATGGGAAGGTTTTGCGCTGACCTGGTGATTCAAGAGACACGTGCATCTGATGTTGACCATCATATCATATGTCGGGAAATTGGGAAATGGTGGTATCTCCGTTTGTCTCCCTCCCCACCGGACCTACTCCATGCTATAATACCCCATGCTGAGATGTCGGGCAGGTGGTACCGCTCTCCTGCGCCGTCCGGAATCCATTTGCTATAAGGCTACGTCACAGGCAATGCTTGAATATACTCCTCGCAAGCGGCTGACGGTCGATGAACTTGACCTTGAGCCAACGTATCAACCACCTCCCCCATCGTTCCCGCTTCCCTCGAACCATCGCAGGGTCGCGCAGCGAGCCTTTGCAGGTATCTTTGAAACGATTATCGAAACCATCCTGCTGTTCTGCATTATCTCGTCGCTGGTCGGGCATTTTGAGATACAGCAGAGCAGTATGGAGCCTTCCTTTTACGAAGGGCAGCGCGTGGTGGTGAGCCAGCTCGAAAGTGCGCTCCCGGCCTGGGTGTCCCGAACTGCCCACGCCACGGGAGACCGGGGCGGAGCCGTCTTCGGGCTGAAACGGGGGGACGTGGTGGTTTTCTACGATACCCCCGACCGACAGGGTATCCCCCTCATCAAGCGCGTCATCGGGGTGCCGGGCGACACTCTCACCATCCGCAGCGGGGCCGTGCTGATAGACAATCTTGCTATCGATGAGCCATACGTCCACGGGCTTCCGACCTCGTGCAACCGCCACTGTGGTCCGCTGACCCTGGAGGCCGACGAGTATTTTCTGATGGGTGACAACCGTCTGGGAAGCCGCGACTCGCGCAGCTTCGGGCCTGTGTCAGCGTCTCAGATGATTGGACGGGTCATTCTCCGCTACTGGCCGCTTGACCAGTTTGGCTTCTATTAAAGAAGGGGGTCGGGATGGAACGGGAGCGCATGCGTGTGGCGTGGTCGGGGGTCTTCTGTGCCACGCTGACGCCCTTTGCCAGCGAGGTCGGGCCCGTTGACACCAGCTGGATACCGGACCACCTGCATTTTCTGGAAACTCGCGGGGTGGTCGGGGTGCTTGCCCTGGGGACAACTGGCGAAGGGCCTTCGTGCAGCGTGGAGGAGCGCAAGCGCGTTCTGGACACCGTGCTGGCGCACCGGCGCACCCTCCAGGTGTTTGCGGGAACCGGCTGTGCCTCGCTCGTTGAAACCATCGAATTGAGCCGCTACGCTATCAGGCAGGGGGCCGAGGCGGTGCTGATTATGCCACCCTTCTATTTCGGCGGGGTTTCCGAAGCGGGGGTCATTCGCTTCTACCAGGCCGTGTGCGATGCGCTGCCAGACGATGCCCGCGTCATCCTCTACCATATTCCCGCCCTGACCGGCGTGCCGATAACCCCCCCCATAGTGCGTCATCTCCTGGCAAGCCACGGTCAGCAGCTCGCCGGCCTCAAAGACAGCAGCGGCGACCCGCGCCACACAGCAGAACTGGTGCAGCGCTACCCCGGCCTTGCCATCTTCAGCGGCAGCGATTCGCAGGCGGCCCCTTCGCTGGCAGGGGCCGAGATAACCCCCACCACGCCCCCTGGCAGCGATTCGCAGGCGGCCCCTTCGCTGGCAGGGGGCGTGGTGGGGGTTATCTCGGCGCTTGCCAACGTGTGGCCAGAGGAGGTTTGCGCGGTCTTCGACGCCTACCACCGCGGAGGAGACGTGGCGGCGGCTCAGGCGCGGCTCACGGCGCTGCGCGAGGCGGTCAGGGGGTGGGCCATACCGGCGGCGCTCAAAGCGGCGCTTCCCTGGACCAGCGGTCTCCCCCGCACCAGCGTTCGCACCCCGCTTTCCAACCTCTCCGATGGGGAGACCGCACAGCTTCGGGACCACCTCCGCCCGTCAGATTGAAGCAATGGCATGCCGTTGAATACGTGAAGTTGAACAAGGAACAAGCAGGCTATGAGAGTTCGATACCGCCCGGTTGCCAGCCTGATACTGGGCTTCAGTATGCTCGTGGTAACGATGCTGCTCCAGGGACCGAGCCTGGCCCACCATCCTTCGCCGGCCCTCCCCGATCCCCAGGCCAAAGCGTCCCGTCTCCCCTTCTTCGGGGTTGAGACCAACCCGGGCAGGATAGCGGACCCGGTCATCCTCAGCCGGGCGCAGGAGCTTGGCATCGGCTGGATTCGGCTCAATTCGGTCAGTTGGCGCGATGTGCAGCCGGAGGAGGGGATGCCGCCCGATGCCTGGAACTGGGAGCAGCTCCAGACCTTCGAACGGGAGCTTGCGGCGGCGGAGCAGGCCGGGCTGACCCCCATGGTCATTGCCGACGACTTTCCCGACTGGGCAACCATTCACCCCGGCGTGCCGTGTGCGGCGCTCCAAACGGAATACTTCGATGACTATGCCCGCTTTCTGGAAGCAGTGGTGACGCGCTATCGGGGGCGCGTCTCCTACTGGGAGCTTGGCAACGAGGTGGACGTAGACCCGAGCTTGCTTGACCGCGACTTGCAGGACCTCTTCGGGTGTTGGGGCGATATCGACGACCCCTACTATGGCGGCAGGCACTATGGCGAGATGCTCAAGGTCGTTGCGCCCGTCATCAGGAACGCCGACCCGGAGGCGCATATCATCACCGGGGGGCTGCTCCTGGACCGTGCCAACACGAACATCCCGGGGCGGGGCAAGCCGGAAAAGTTTCTGGAAGGGGTGCTTGAAGCGGGAGCCGCCGAAAGCTTCGATATCGTCGCGTTCCATTCCTACCCCTGGTATGACTGGCAGCGCGGGCGGCTGACGGACAGCGACCTGACCGACTACCGGTGGGAGGCTCTGGGGGGGATGACCATCGGCAAGGCTCGCTTCCTGCGCGATACGATGGCTCGGTATGGGGTGGATAAGCCGCTGGTGCTCAATGAAGCCTCGCTGCTCGTCTGGGGTTCGGCCACAGATGACGCGCTCCAGGCCCAGGCCGACCACATTGTCCGCGTGCTGGCGCGGGCGATGTCCGTCGATATCCAGGGCTACTGCTGGTACACCCTGCACGATTCTTCGTGGTGGCTCTCGGGGCTGCTCAACCGCGATCACACCCCCAAGCCCGTCTACCACGCCTACCAGCAGTTTATTGCCCACACGGGCGCGGCAGATTCCTCCGTTGCGGTAGCGGAATATGGCGAGATGGTGGAGTCCTACCGGTTTGCCAGCGCGACCGCGGTCGTTGACGTGCTCTGGGCGAAAGAGCCGGAACCAGTGACCATAGAGATACCCACCTCCTGGCTGCTCCAGGCTGCCACGCGCGATGGGGAGGTTCTGTCCCCCACGGCTCAGACCAGGACCCGCACCCTCTTTTCGGTCGGGGTCGAACCCGTCTACCTCACCCGGGCTGCCCCCTCCGCGTCCCCGGCCCCCCACAGTGCCCAGGTGGTTCCGACCAGCGGCTTCAACCACCAGCCAATCAGCCTGGTTATCAGCGGAACGAACCTGCTTCCCGGGGCGTCAGTCTTCCTGGAGCAGCCAGCCAACCAGCGGAGCTACCAGCTTGCGGGGGTCTCGCTCATAGACGCGAACCAGCTTCAGGCCAGCATCTCCCCCGACGCGCACCTCCCCCCCGGCCCATACGACGTGGTGGTCCAGAACCCGGACGGGGCCGTGAGCACGCTTCCGAACGCCTTCACGGTGCTCGCCCACTCCCCCGCTCTCCGGCGGGTCTGGCCGCAGCAGGTCCGCACCGATGCACCCAACACCATCGTTGTGCAGGGAACCAATTTTTCGGGCCTGGCCAGCGTCTCCATTGGACCGACGACCATTCCCGCCACCCATACCTACGTACTCAGCAGCACCGACCTGCTGATGCTCGTTCCCCCGGCGCTGCTGTCGCCGGGCGACCACGCCCTGACCGTCACCAACCCGGACACGACCCGGGCTACCGCTCCCCACGCGCTGAGAAGCTATGGGGAGGGTGATAGGGACCTCTCCGGGTCTGTCCACGAACTCTGGACTAACCCGGTGGTTCCCCGGGCGGGTCTGCCGGTGCAGGTGGGGTTGGTGGTTCACCACCAGGGGGGAACGACGATTGAAGACCCGGTCGAGGTGGCGTTCTCCCTCCAGAGCGATGCGCAGCCTGAACACCGGACGGAGCTTGAACGGGGAGCCGTGCGGCTTCCGCCAGCCCCCGAGACTACCGCGACGGCCACCATATCCTGGACCGCAGAGGCCAGCGGAAGGTATGCGCTCTGTGCCACCATCGACCCTGAAGAAACAGTCGAGGAAGTAGACGCCCTGTTCGGGGTGAGCAACAACGAGGTGTGCCGCGAGGTGGTCGTCCTGCCGCCGGCCCCCGACCAGGATGCACCCGAGGCCACCCTGACCATCCGGGCGGCAGGGTCATCCACATCCGATGCTCCAACCATCCCGGACCCAGGGGCCACCGTGGAGCTTCAGGTCAGCACGGTTTCACCGCAAGATGAAGCCTGGTACCTTGTTCAGGAGTACGCCTCTTTTCCAGACACCAGGCAGGGGGGGCCGGTTCGCCACTCCGGGTGGATAACTACCACGCTCCCCACCACCATCCCCTGGACGCTCTGGCCTGCTCCTGGCGAAGCGCTCCCCGCAGAAGGAAATACCTATTTCCAGGTCTGGGTTGCGGACCCCGCGGGCAACATCTCGCTGCCCGCTACGGCATCAGTGACAGGGACCTCCCGCTTCTCCGGAGGGGGAACGGGGAATGCGGGGGAACCCTACGACCCGCCCGATGCGCCCATATTGCCCGGCCAACCCCACCCCCATACCATGCCCCCGCTTCCTCTGCCTGCTCTGCCCGCTTCTGAGGGGTCCCCATCGGCTACCGTCTACTTGCCGCTGATGGTGAGCAGAGCGCGGTGAGGGGGAGCCTTCGGTCATCCCAAAAGCCACATCCGCCGCTCACCCCTCTCCCCGATACTTCGTGATATCACACGCCCCATCCATGAGGGGAAACGTTGAGGCAATGCTGAGCGCAAATATCACCGCATTGGCCACGGCCCCGATGACGGGCGTCCCGCTGCGCCGATAGACCAGCCCGCTGAACGTGCCATACAGGGCGAAGTAGAGCGCCAGGATTGGCGCAACGATAATGAGGAAGAAGAGTTGGTTGCGGTTGATGGCGATAGCCAGCGCCATCGAACCCAGGCACCCCACCTTCGTCAGCGTATAGGCCCCTCGGGGTGCGGCAGGGTTGCGCGTGAGCAGTTCATCCGCCAGGAAGTAGGGCAGCATCGCAGCGAACACCGTCGCCACAATGGGAAAGCGGCGGGGAGGGGGGAAGTAGTTGAACAAAAAGCGGTGGGTGGGCAACCCGAAGGTGAGAAAGACATAGCTGACCATCAGCAGGGCCCCGGCGATGGTCTGGTTCAGGGGGGGGAGAACCAGCCGAGAACGGGGGACGGACGCCGTGCGGTGCATCAGCCACAGCCCGCTGGCGGTCAGCGCCCCGTAGAGCGTGAAAAAGACGGTGGCCGGTCCGCCGACCATAATGGGCACCATCCGATTGATGGCCTTTGTGGGGAAGAGACGCAGCAAGAATGGCGTGAGCGCTGCCGGTCCCACGGTGAGGAGTCCCCACCACTGCCACGGGAGCGCCATCGCGCCCTCCTGCGGCAGGGATGGGCGAGGCGAGGGGGGGAGCCGTGAATGTCGAACTCGAAAAAGCTCGGCAAAGGGAACGAACAGCACCACCGCCGAGGCATAGAGCACCCCGAGCCAGCGGATACGTTCATCGAGGTAGGGGTGTTCTTGGGACGGGCGGCTGAAGCACAGGTCAAGCCAGGCCAGCGTTTCGGCCAGGGTGGTGCGGCTGAACAACACCCCGATATGCTCGACCCCGGGGGCGTAGACGACCCGGCGGGCCGTTCCCGCCGCCATATTGCCATAGGTCACTCCGACCACCCCGCTCCCGTCGGCGGCCTGGTCAATGACCATCTGGGCCATTTGCCGCAGCCTGCCCTCAAATTCGCCATTGATGACCAGCAGGTTCCGCGGTCCCACCGCCGTGCCCCCATTATAGACCAGCGAGACCCCGACGACCGCATCGATTTCCGGGTGCTCCTTCGCATAGCGCGTGACAATGCCGCTGCCCATCGAGTGACCAAGCAGCGCCACCTGCCCGTTCCCCTGCTTCCGCGCAAAGTGGACCACCGGCCTGAGCAGTTCTTCCAGTTGGCGGTAGCGTCCTTCGAAGTCGGCCAGTTCGCCACACAGGGGAACGGCGCTCTGCCCGTGGCCGGGGAGGTCCACGGTGATAGCGGTGTAGCCGTTGCGGGCCAGCGTCACCGCAAAGGGGGACATGACCTGTTGGGAGCCAGCAAACCCATGCACGATGATGACGGCGGGGCCGGGGGTCTCCTGGTTCTGGTGATGGTCTCGTCGCAGGGCCATCACCGTCACCGGGACCTGCTCAACGCGGGTCCGCTTGATGCGCAGAGAGCGAATGGGGGCGGTCAGCTTTGCCAGGGCGACCAGAAAGCCCCCCAGACCAGCAACTCCGGCTGCGACCACCCCGATGGTCCGGAGTGAAGGATGCGAACGAGCAGGGGGAGAGGGACGGGGGTGGTTCCCGGGTCTCCTCCTCAGCAGCGTGTGCCACATTGCATAATCCTCGTTTCTGGCGTGATGGTATAACTGATTGATAATTGACTGATGATTTGATACTGGATGGGTGATAGTTGAAAGCGGATAGGTCCAACAGCTCTCCATCATACCACAAAGGCGGGAAAGTGACGAGTGCCCCCCCGACTCCCCCCGAATCCCTGACCCATCGCTCGTCAGGGGCGGGGTTTGGTAGTATAATGGGGAGGCAGGTTCGGGTGAACCTGTTCACCACCTGTCACGGGCATGTATCCATACTCATACCCATGCACATACTCCACCTCTACAAAGACTACTTCCCGGTGCCGGGTGGCATCGAAAACCACGTCCGTGCCCTCGCGGAGGGGTTGGCGGCTCGCGGACACCGCGTGACGGTGCTTGTCACCAGCACCACCCCCCGCGACGAAATCTCGCAGCGGGGCAACCTGACGATTATCAAGGCGGGACGTCTGCTGCACCTGGCCTCGACCCCGCTCAGCCTCAAGATGCTCTGGTATGCGCGGCATCTGACCGGGGTGGACGTGATAGACCTGCACTTCCCCTACCCCCCCGGCGACCTGGCCGCGCTGCTGGTGCCGCGTGGCCCGCCGCTGGTCGTCACCTACCACAGCGACATTGTGCGCCAGCGGTTGTTGCTTCGCGCCTATGGCCCCCTGCTGAACCTGACCCTCAACCGCGCCGCGCGGATTGTGCCGACCAGCGCAAACTACATTGCTAGCTCGCCCTGGCTGCACCCGCGGTCCCACCGCTGCACCGTGTCGCCGCTGAGTGTCGATGTGGCCCGCTTTGCCTCCCCCGACAAGTCGGCGGTTTCGGCGCTGCGGTCGCGCTATGGTTATGGTGGCGACGAAGCGGTGCCGCTTCTGCTCTTTGTTGGCAAGCTGCGCTACTACAAGGGGCTGCATTTCCTGTTCGAGGCGCTGCGGCTGATGCACGCCCAGGCCCGGCTGCTGCTGGTGGGGAGCGGCCCGGAGGAAGCGCGGCTGCGTGACCTGGCCCGGTCGCTGCACCTGGACGGGCGGGTGCATTTTCTGGGGGCCGTCTCCGACGAGGAGCTACCGTCGCTCTATGGGGCGGCTGATGTGTTTGTGCTGCCTTCCCACCTGCGGGCCGAAGCTTTCGGGATTGTGCAGATAGAGGCGCAGGCGGCAGGTCTCCCCGTGGTCTGCACCGAACTGGGCACGGGCACCAGCGCCATCACGCGGCATGGCGTGACGGGCTTTGTCGTCCCCCCGGCCCACCCCCCGGCCCTGGCGCGGGCGCTCGATGTGCTGGTCGCCAACCCGGAGCTGTCCCGCCGGATGGGGGAGGCGGGGCGGGTGCGGGCGACCGAGGAGTTCAGCCACGACCGCATGATTGAACGGATGGAGCAGATTTATAGGGAGGTGCAACCAGGGGTTCCCCTATGGTATAATAGAGATTGTGACGGTGAAACCTGAAACAGGTTGCCCGCCATCAGGAGCGCTACGATAATCGTAAATCGTAGCGTCGCAACGTTTCGCATACTATCTATAACTATACGACTGTAAGGTGAAATCGAAGGATAGGCTCAGGATAGGCTACAGGCTATCCTGGCGGTGCATCAGGGCGTCAGAGGAGAGTGACCATGTTTGTAGACCTGCTCTTTTTGTTGTTATTGTTCGGGGCACTGATGCTCGGGTTCTTCCAGGGGGTCATCCGGATGACCATCATTCTGGTGTCATTCTATATGGGCGTGGTGCTTGCAAGCTACTGGTTCAAGCCGTTCGGGGTCTGGATTGCGAAAAACTTCGACACGACGAATGCGGTGGGACGCTACGTGGGCTTTTCGCTGCTCTTTCTCAGCGGGATGGCCATTCTGTCAGCCATCGGTATCTATACCTTCCGGTATGCCGAGATGCCCGGGCAGTTGAAATACCTCAACTACATTTTGGGGATGCTGGTGTCCCTGGTGCTCGCGGGCATGCTTCTGGGGTTGTTCGCGGTCATCCTCTGGAATATGATGGTCGAACGGGGGGGGTGCCGCATTGACTTTCCGATTATGAAGTTCCTCTGCCGCAACGTGAAGCAGTCCTTCCTGCTCCAGTATTTTTCCGACCATATTCTGGCAAGTTCCTACAACTTTGCGGACCCGGTCTTGCCCGACGACGCGAGGATTATCTTTGCCGTCCCACAGTCACCAACAACCCCGACCCCTGAATGACCCTGGTCTGCCGTTCCCATGTCTCCCAGGAGTCTCTGTGTGGTTGCCGATGTATTCTTTGCCACCCTGCTCGTCGGGTTGCCCGTCATCGGGTTTTTCCAGCGCATGGTCCGCCTGACCGTCGTGCTGGTGATGTTCTATGTCAGTGTGGTGCTGGCAAGCCTGTATTTCACTTCGTTGGGCAGTTTTGTGGATGACCGCTTTGCAACCGACCTGGTGATTGGTCAGTTCGTGAGCTTCGTGCTCGTGCTGGTCGTCAGCTTCGGGTTTCTGGCGGCTGCTGGTCTCTATATCTTCCGCCATACGAAGCTGCCCGCAAAGTGGCAGTCGCTGGACCGCTCGGCGGGTCTGCTCATCGGGTTGACGCTGGCGGTGTGCTCCATCTGGCTTTCGGCGGCGCTGCTCTGGAACATTGCCCTTGCTTCAGAGGAGTATGACGTAGGCACGGCACCGGTGGCGTGGATCCCGTCGACCGTAGAAGAGTCCGCCTCGCTTGGTATCCTGGCGCGGTACCTGCTGCCCACAACCTACCGTTTCATCGACCCGGCCCTCCCCGATAGTGCCGATATCATTCTTGAAGTATCAAATCATGCCAATCGCCGAATCAACCCTCCAAACCCTGGAATTTCCCCGAATTCGTGAGCATCTCGCGCGATACACCGCATTTTCGGCATCGCGCGTGCTGGCCCTGGACCTGCTCCCCACCACCGACCGCGAGGAGGCTTGCCGCCGGCTGCGGCTGACGGGCGAGGCTCGCCACCTGCTGGATGAGCGCCCGGAGACGAGCGTCGGCGGGGCCCGCGATATCCGCGCTCTGGTGCAGCGAGCCGAACGCGGGGGGGTGCTGGAGGCCAGCAATTTCCTGGATATCGCCCGAACCCTGCGCAGCATGCGCGACCTGCACACGCTCTTGTTCAGCCTGGACGAGGGGGTCTTCCCGCTGCTCACCGAATATACCAACGACTTGCCCCAACTGGCCGATATTGAGCAGGAGGTGGCCCGAACCATCAGCGATGAGGGGATGGTGCTGGACAGCGCCAGCCCGGACCTGGCCCGCCTCCGCAGCGAGATACAGACCACTACGACCCGGATGCAGGACCGCCTGCACCACCTGGTCACTTCGTCGCGCTTTGAAGGAATTTTGCAGGAAGCCATCATCACCGTGCGCAACGGGCGGTACGTGGTGCCGGTCAAGGCCGGGCATCGCCGGTCGCTCCCCGGGCTGGTGCATGACCAGTCTTCGAGCGGGGCAACGCTCTACATTGAGCCGATGGCTGTGGTTGAGATGAACAACCGGCTGCGGGAGCTTCAACTGGCAGAGGAGCAGGAAATCAACCGCATGCTCACGGCGCTCTCACTGCACGTCGGGCGTGCTGCTAGCGATATCAGCCGGGGGGTTGAGACGCTGGCCCTGCTCGACCTGTGCTTTGCGCAGGCGCGGTATGCCCTGGACCTGCGGGCGATTGAGCCAGAACTGGACGGGAGAGCGGAGGAACGAGCAGCACGAGTAGAGGGAGACGAACCCGCCAGCGCCGCCCCTCCCTTCCCGCTCTATCTGAAGGAGGCGCGGCACCCCCTGCTCGACCCGCGCACGGTGGTGCCGGTGGATGTGTGGCTTGGCGACGAGTTTCAACTGCTGCTGATAACTGGCCCCAACACGGGCGGCAAGACGGTGGCGCTCAAGACGGTGGGCTTGCTGGCGCTGATGGCCCAGGCCGGTCTTCATATCCCGGCGCGTGCTCCCTCGCGGCTGCCGGTCTTTTCGCACGTCTTTGCCGATATTGGCGATGAACAGAGCATCGAACAGAACCTCAGTACGTTTTCCTCGCACATGACGACCATCATTCGGATGCTGGCGGAGATAGAGCGCGGCGCGGCGCAGTCCCTCCCCCGCTCGTCCCCTCCCTCCCCTCGCTCCTCTCCCCCCACCCCGTACCATACGCTCGTCCTGCTGGATGAGATTGGCGCGGGCACCGACCCGGTGGAGGGGGCAGCGCTGGCGCGGGCCATCATTGAGCGCCTGCGCGAACGGAATTGTCTGGGTATCATCACCACCCACTACGCTGAACTGAAAGCCTTCGCCTACAACACGCCGGGCGTGCAAAATGCGTCGGTCGAGTTTGATGAAACCACCCTGGCCCCGACCTATGAACTGACTATCGGGCTGCCCGGTCGCTCCAATGCGCTGGCTATTGCAGCCCGCCTGGGGTTGGACCCGGCGCTGGTCGAACGGGCCGGCAGTATGATGACCCACGAGACGCTGCGGATTGAAGGGCTGCTGGAAGATATTCACCGCAAGCGGGAGGACGCCTCCGCAGCACTCCAACGCGCCGATGAAATTCGCAGCGATGCGGAGAAGTACCGCGAGCGGCTGTCTCAGGAGATGCGGGCGTTTGAGGAGACGCGGCAGGAGCAATTGAACCAGGCGCTACGGTTGGTTGAGGACGAGATCCGCGAGGCCCGCGCCGAACTGCACCGGCTGCGCAAGGAGGTGCGGGGCGAAGCAACGTCGCGCCAGAAAATCCAGGAATCTGAGCAGCAGTTGCAGCACATTGCGACCCGCGTTGAGCAGGCCAGCCAGAAGGCGCAGCCGGCCCCTCCCGCCGAGCCTGCGCCGCTCCAGGTGGGGGATGTAGTGCGGGTGCGCTCGATTGGCCTGACGGGTGAGATTGTGTCTTTTGATGAGGAGGATGAGACGGTTGAGGTACAGGTAGGGGGGTTCCGCGTGAAGGCCGACCTGCGCGAGCTTCGGCCAGAGCAGGGCGACCACACCGCTTGCCACCGCGAATCGTCCTCGTTCTCCTCCTCCTCCTCGGCCTCCTCTTCGGCTCCGGCTCCCTCCCGTTCGGTTGCCATCCCCGAGATGCCCGACGTCTCGATGACGCTGGATATGCGGGGGTGGCGCACCTCCGAGGTGGCCCCGGCCCTGGAACGCTACCTGAATGATGCCTACCTTGCCAACTTGCCCTCCGTCCGTCTCATCCACGGGAGAGGCTCCGGAGCGCTGCGCAAGGTGGTTCAGTCGTTCTTGCGATCGCACCCGCTGGTGGCGTCGTTCGACCGCGGGGGGGACGAGGGGGGAGAGGGGGTGACGGTGGCCCGGCTGGTGGAGCGGTGAGAGCAGGGAAGGGGGCACGATTTCCCTTCCCCGCTGCGGCCCCGCTTGTCTCTCATTTGCCCTCTTCTGCCCTACTTCACACTGAGCCGGTCGAGGGCGCGGCGCACCTCCCCCCGTTCTGCGTCGTTGTTGGTCAGCGCGAGCGCTTGGCGGTAGGCTTCCTCCGCCTCGCCCGGCCTGCCCAGTTCCTCCAGGGTCAACCCCAGGCCATAGAAGGCATTGGCATAGTTCGGTTGAAGGGCGATGGCCCGTCGGAAGTGCGGTTCGGCTCTGCCGTGTTCTTCCAGGTTGTAGAGGCTCCACCCCAGGCCATTGTTGGCGACGTCCTGGTCCTCCCGAATACGCAGCGATTCTCTAAACCGCGCAGCGGCCTCGTCGTGGCGTCCCTGGTAGTCCAGGGTTAGCCCCAGACCATTCAGCGCCCCGGTTGAGCGGGGGTTCAGGCGCAGCGCATCCAGAAAGCGTTGCTCGGCCTCGTCGTAGTCCCCACGTGCGAAGGCATCCCACCCCTGCTCAGTCAGGGAGACCTCGCCTGGTACGGGTGAGGGGGTAGGCACAGAGGTCGGGACGGGCGTCTGGTCGGGAGGGAATGGCGGGGTCTGCATCCCCCCGGCGACCCACACCCCGGTGATGAGCAGGATGAACAGCACTCCCCCCACTCCCCACGACAGGAGGGTACGCCGCTCCTGCTTGCGCGAATCTTCGGGCTTTGCCTGACCCGGGGGCTTCTCCCAGGATGGGTGATATGCTGAAGCGGGGGGGGACTGG
>DAOTUF010000317.1:0-19655 GCA_034437495.1 Chloroflexaceae bacterium
GTTCCCCCCACGCCAACGCCCATGCCGATGCTGTCAGGCGCTCCGGCCCCGGCGATGCGCGGCGAACTGGTGATGCAAACCTACAGCCTTGACTTCTACCGCCTGCCGGGGGCTATCGACGCCGAAACCATCAGGGCTATGGCCATGCCCGCTGAGGAGGCCATCGTCAGTGGCAGTGCCAGGTTCGGGGGCGAATGGCTCACCGGGCGCGTGGCTATCCGCCTGGAACCGGCCCAGCAGGGTATCTGCGCTATCCGCGGTCTCACCCTCTCCAACCAGCGCATGATACGCCTGTTTTACGAACCCGAAACCAACCCGCAGCGCGTGATCAACATTCTGGCGCACGAGCTGTTTCACCAGTTGCAGCACGACTACTACGGCGAGTGGGCACACCTCCGCTCCGACACCATCTTGCTCGAAGGGATGGCCACGTGGGGCAGCAGTGACTATTTCCTCGATGATGATGGGACGCCGAGCTACCGACGCATCGTGCAGGAAGCGTTGCAGGAAGACCGTCTGCTGCCGCTGACCACCGACCTGTCGGCAGACTGCCGCACCACCACCCGCGACGCCATCTACGAACAATGGGCCTCGTTTGTGGAATACCTGCTCGAAACGTATGGGCGTGAGAAGCTCAATGCCGTTTATGCGGACTCCCGGGGACGCCCGCCCGGTTCGGCCAACTACCAGGGCGTCTATGGCAAGTCGCTGGCGCAGCTTGAGGCCGATTGGCGTCACTGGCTGACCATGCGCCTGACCGCCGAGTGAGGTGGGTCGGGGGGCGAGGGTTGGGGGGCGGGCTTTTTCCCCCTTCCCCCGACCCCCGCAAGCGCTCAGTCCCCACCGGGGTTATGAGAGCAAGCCGCGCAGCGCGGTGAGCGCCTCTCCATAGTTCGGTTCCTGGATGGCTCCGGGGACATACTCAACGTAGCGGATGGTCCCCTCACCGTCCACCACAAAGACGGCCCGACTCTCCAGACGCACTTCCTTGATGTAGGTTCCATAGGCCAGACCAAAACTCATATCAAAGTAGTCTGAGAGGGTCTGCCCATTGATGGCGTTGTTCGTTCCACACCAGCGCTTCTGGGCAAAGGGAAGGTCAGCGCTGACGGTGATGAAGCTGGCTTTGTCGCCCATGTCCGCCGCCTCCTTGTCGAAGGTATTGGTCTGGATGGAACAGACGCTCGTGTCGAGCGAGGGAACCACACTGATGAGAAGCGGCTTGCCCCGAAACCGCTCCAGGGTCACGGGGGAAAGGTCGTTGCTTACCAGGGCAAAGGCGGGAGCCTGGTCGCCGGGCTTCAGGGCCGGGCCGAGCAGGGTTGTCATCGTCCCCAACAGGTCAAAAGCTTCTGCACGTTCGATAGCCATATCAACCGCGCCGTGAACCCGCTTCCGAAGCGTGAACGGCAGCAGGAGCGTGGGGAAGGGGGTGGCGGCGCTTCCTCCTTTCTTTTTGCTATCCATATCACAAAAAAAATTCGCGGTTCTCTGAAGATTATAGGCGATTGTGGCAGAGAGAGCAAAGCGGGCGCTCCCCAACCCCGGGGGACCGGACACGGGGAGTTGCCGACTTCTTGCCGATTCGGTACAATAGAAAGACCTGCATGGGAGGAACGCCCAGAGGAGCGGAAAGGTAATCATGGAACAGGTCGCAGTGGAACAATTGCCTAATCTGATAGAGCACCTGCAAGCGCAGTGGCCACGAGTTGCCGAACTGGTGCGCGAGATGGATGGCGATGTCTTCACCGAGACGCGGCTCGGTCGCCTCCGCCATATCGGGGCTATCTGGTATGCCCAGGGCGGGACCGCCGAAATGCTCACGGAAATCGGGCTAGCGCTGGCGGAGCGGCTGGAGATGCCCCGCAGCGTGGTGGTCAGCGAACTGCTGCTCTCCTACGGGGCGACCCGCGAAGAACAGCGCACCCGCGAATGGGAAATCCACCTGCTCAACCGCGTCAGCGAACTGGATGGCCTGCACCGCATCATCTCCGCCGCCAATTCGACGCTGGACCTGGATGCCTCGCTTCAGACGGTGGTTGAAACCGTTGCCCAGGTTGTGGGGGTCGAAGTCTGTTCGGTCTATATCTACGACAAGCACCGCGATGAACTGGTGCTGCGGGCCACCCGCGGCCTGAACCAGGGGGCCGTAGGGCAGATTGTGACCCACCTGGGGGAGGGTGTGACGGGGTGGGCAGCGCGGGTTGGTCGCCCGGTCACGGTGCGCAATGTGTGGGAGGATTCCCGCTTTACCGTTGAGCCGCAGCTTGGCGAGCAACCGTTTCATTCGATGCTGGCAGTCCCCATTGTCCTGTTCAGCGCCGAACGGTTTCAGTTTAGCTCCGACAAGCTGCAAGGGGTCATCAATATCCAGACCCGAGGCCCGCGGGATTTCACCCAGGAAGAGATTAACTTTGTCGAGGTGGCCGCGGGCGAACTGGCCTTCTTCATTGCGAACGCGCAGCTCTACCAGCAAACCGACGAGCGCCTCCAGATTAAGGTGCGCGAACTGACCACGCTCCAGCAGGTTTCCAAGCACATTGCCGAACAACTGAGCCTGCGCGAAGTGCTCAACCTCATTGCCGAAAAAGCTGTGGAACTGGCGAAGGCCGACCGGGCCGACATCTTCCAGGTGGGAGAAGACGGGACTTCGCATCTGGTGGCCAGCTACGGCGACGAAGGGCAGAATGGGGAAGGCGTCCACCCCTTCCTTAGCCACATGCTCAAAGACAACCTGCCTCTGGCCATCCTCAATGCCTACCAGGATTCGCGCTTTCCCGAACTGGCGGAATGGGCCTGCCGGGAACACTTCCATTCGCTCTTCTGTATGCCGCTCCGCGCCCGCGAACGCATGATAGGGAGCATCTGCCTCTATACCCGCGAACCGCACCACTTTGACTACGAAGAAGCCCGGCTGCTCAGCACCTTTGCCGACGAAGCCGCGGTCGCCATTGAGAATGCCCGGCTCTACCAGGAGAGCCGCCGGGCGCTGGCCGTCAAGTCGGTGATGCTTCAGGAGATGCACCACCGCGTCCGCAACAACCTGCAAACTATCTCGGCGCTCCTGATGATGCAGCTGCGCCGGATGGGAGCGGATAGCCCGGGGACCCGCGCCCTGCGCGAGAGCGTGGCGCGTATTCAGTCTATCGCCGGTGTCCATAACCTGCTCTGCCGCGAAGATGTCGGCATCACCACCGTGGGCGCGGTGGTGCGTCAGGTGGTGGACAATGCCAGCGTCGGGTTGGTGTCGAGCGACCGTCCGGTCCACTTCACGGTGAGTGGTGATGTGGTGCATGTCGGGTCGCGGGAGGCGACGGTGCTGGCCCTGGTCATCAACGAATTGATTAGCAACGCCCTGACCCACGGTCTGGCCAATGAGGGGGGAAATGTGGAAATCGAAGCGATACTTCAGGGGGACCGCGTGACTATCGAAGTCCGCGATGATGGCCCCATCCATTCCCCACCTCCCTCGGGTGCTTCAGGGAGTGGCCTGGGGTTGCAAATCATCGAGACGCTGGTCAGTGACGACCTGGGGGGAGCCTTCGAACTGCTCCACACCCCGGGCGACCATTGGACCCGCGCCCGGCTCTACCTGCCGCGCCAGATTCTCGCCGTTCGCGCCGAAGAAGCCGCCGCGGTGTGAGACCCGTCACCCGCTGCTGACGTTCCCCATATCCAGGCTGATGTCAAGCGCCCGCGCCGAGTGGGTCAGGGCCCCGGTGGAGATGTAGTTGACCCCGGTCTCGGCCACAGAGCGAATCGTCTCCAGGGTGATGCCGCCGGAGGCTTCTAGCACCACGCGGTGGCCCACGGCTGCCACCGCCTCCCGCATGGCCGCAGCGGTCATGTTGTCGAGCAAAATCACGTCGGCTCCAGCGTCGGCAGCGAGGTACGCCTGCTCCACGCTCTCCACCTCAACCTCGATGTTGACCAGCGGGCCGACCGCGGCTCTGGCCCGCCGCACCGCTTCGCCCATATCGCACCCGCAGGCCGACAGTACCGCCAGGTGGTTGTCCTTGAGCATCACGGCGTCGTACAGGCCAGCGCGATGGTTGATACCTCCTCCCTGCACCACGGCATACTTTTCCAGCACCCGCAGGCCGGGCGTGGTCTTGCGCGTGTCGAGGAGGCGTACGGGAAGGGGAAGGTCCCGCACACACGCGACGTAGCGGGAGGTGAGGGTAGCTATCCCGCTCATGCGCTGGAGAAAATTCAGTGCTACCCGTTCGCCCGTGAGTATCCCCCGCGCTCCCCCGCGGACGCGGGCCAGGGTGGTCCCCGCTTCCACGGCGTCACCGTCCCTCACCTGCGGCATGACGACCAGCGACGTGTCAACTGTCTGGTAAACCGCGGCAACGACGGGGAGACCGGCCACCACCCCCGCTTCCTTGCACACGAACATTGCCTCTGCCTGGGCATCCGCGGGGATGGTCGCCAGGGTGGTCAGGTCGCCATGGCCGATATCTTCGCGCAGAGCGCGGCGGACGATGTCCTCAAGCAGGTCGTATGGCAGATCCATCGTCGTCGTTCCCTCCTGATAGGTTTCTCATACCCGATAGGGCGAGGTGGTCAGGTTCCTTGCAACTCCTGAAGTTTGCGTTCCAGTTCCCGCACCCGCTCTTCTGCTGCCAGGCGAGCCGCCTGCTCCTCCTCATAGTGCCAGATTCGCTGCCCGTTCTCATCGAACCACACCATCTCCGTCCCGCTCGGCCCCAACCACATCCCCACCGTCGGAACCCACAACCGCCCCTGCTCATTCAGCGGAAGCGGTCGGTAGCCATCTTCGGTCAACTCGTACCCCAGGAGAGCCGGGGGAACCTCTCCCCGGGGCCGACGGGCCTCGTCTATCAGGATGTAGTAGGGAACCCCCACCTGCGCATAGTGTCGAAACCGCGTCTTTGCCGCCGTGTGCAGCGACGCGACATCCAGGTGGCGTGTGGCCGGGGAGGTCACTTCGATGATCAGCAGCACCCGACCGCTGCGCTCCTTCAGGTCGAAGACGCCGGAGCGAGGCGGGTCCCACGCCTCCGCAAAGACCACCAGGTCCGGCGCATGTCCCTTCATCCCCGGTACCCCCCACTCCACCCCGACATCGTGGAGCACGAGACCGCCGGGGATGCGCTGCATACGCGCACGCAGAACCGCATAGAGGTAGTGGCAGATGCGGTAGTGACCATCACTCTGCATGACGTAATCCTCCATCTGGGGATGCAGCACATCCTCTTCTGTGAGGGGCACCCGCTCCCACTCCTCCTCCCCGTTCGAGACGCGGCGGACATAGCGCCAGCCATAGCGAAAACGGAACGTCCAGTCTTCGGATTCTCCGTTGCTCCCCACTGTGGGGATACTTTCTTCAAGCTCAAGCTCAAGCTCAAGGGTTCGGGTCGGCTCGGTCATCGGCACACCTCCAGTCGTTCTTGCCTCTGGATAGCATTATACCACCATGCCCCATGCCTCATATCTCATGCCTCATGGGAGGGGGTACACCTCGGCCGGTGCGCTGTTCCGGGGCAGCGGAACGGGCAGCAAGCACCAGTCGCCCCACACCGGAAGCTGGTAGCCAGGCTGCGCGTTCGGCACAGGCTGTGGCTGCTCCATCTCCGTCACGGTCGCGACGGGGTAGGGCGTGGCCCCGCGCCCGGAGACGAGGTGAACCTGCCATGCTTCCTCTGTGCGAGGAAAGTCTACCCGGCTGTGTGCCCCGCGGCTCTCCTCGCGGGCCAGGCTGTGCGCCACGATGAGCCGGGCTGCGAGGGCGGCGTTGGCCGCCGTAATAGTCTCCGAGTCGGGAGCAAACCCCTGCATCGGGAAGGCTTCCAGATGGTGCAGCGCCTCGGTCAGCCGGTCTGCCGAGCGCAGCGGCCCGGCCCCCTTGCTCATAAGCGCTGCCAGAGATGAGCGCCAGTCGGGTGGGGCCGCCGGCGGCGTGTGGTAGGTCAGGGGAGCCACCGGGAACGAGAGCGGTGCGGTGTCCAGATAGGCCGCGAAGGGGGGACCGTTCGTCGTCCCCGCGGTCCTGCCTGTCCCCATCTGCTGCTCAATGGCGGCATCGGCGCACCGTCTCCCAAAGACCAGACACTCAAGCAGCGAGTTGCTTGCCAGGCGGTTGGCTCCATGCACCCCCGTGCAGGCGCATTCTCCTGCGGCATACAACCCGGCCACACTGGTCGCCCCGTTGATATCCGTCCGGATGCCCCCCATGAGATAGTGGGGGGCCGGGGCAACGGGAATGGGGTCGGTGGCCGGGTCGATACCTTCGGCCAGGCAGCGGGCATAGATAGTGGGGAAGCGCTGTTTCAGGTAGGCCGACGGGTGGTGGGTGAGGTCCAGCAGCACGTGGTCTGTCGCTTCGCGGCGCATGGCGTCGTAGATGCCGCGGGTCACGATGTCGCGGGGGGCCAGCTCGGCCCGCGGGTCGTAGACAGGCATAAAACGAATGCCACCGGGCGTGCGCAGGGTGGCCCCCTCGCCCCGCGTGGCTTCGCTGATGAGAAAGCCCTGCCCCGCCCGGGTCCGCAGCACCGTCGGGTGAAACTGGACGAACTCCATGTCGCAGACTTCGGCTCCGGCGCGATAGGCCATCGCAATGCCCTCCCCGAGCGCTCCCGGCTGGTTGCTGGTTATTCCATACAACGCCCCGGCCCCCCCCGTTGCCAGGATGGTCGCGGCGGCGGTGAAGTGGTGGAGCGCTCCCCGCCGGTCTGGAGCCATTGCCAGAGCGCCGGTGCAGCGGTCTGCCCGGTCGGTCAGGTCAACCACCTGGAAGCCTTCACAGACGCGAATGCGCGGGTTTTCGCGCACATACTGCACCAGGGTGCGCGTCAAAGCCCACCCCGTTGCATCGCCCACGTGCAGGATACGGCGTCGGGAGTGGTTGCCCTCCAGCCCCAGGACAAACCGCCCATTCTTGCGCTCAAAGGGAACCCCCAGGTTGGCCAGCAGCCGCATCAGGCGCGGGGCTTCCCAGGCCAGCGTCTCCACGGCGGTGCGGTCCGAAAGCCCGGCCCCGGCGGTCAGGGTGTCTTCCAGGTGAAAGGCCGGCGAGTCGTCTGCGTCCAGCGCGGCGGCAACGCCCCCCTGCGCCCAGGCCGAATTGCTTACCAGGAGGTCTTCGCGGCTCAGGAGCGTGACCCGTGCGCCGTGTTCTGCCGCGTGCAGCGCCGCCATCAGGCCGGTGACGCCACCGCCAATGACCAGGATATCCGTTTCGTGCCGCGCGATTTCGCGGGGGAAGGCCGCCAGCACTGAGCGTGGGGCATCAATGCGCACTCCCTTTCCCTTTCCCTTTCCCTTATTCTTATCAATAGACTGTTGCATACCTTCCTTCTCTTTCCAGTCTCCCTATCAACGCAATCTATCAATCCATCAATCTATCAATCTCACGCCGGTTCCCGTCAGGCCAGTTCCAGCATCCGGTCAATGGCTCCGCGGGACCGCGCTGCCAGGTGCGGCTCAACCGTCACCACGTGCTGCATCTCCTGAAGCGAACGGTGGACCTTCTCCAGGGTAATCATCTTCATGTAGCGGCAGATGGTCGCTTCGCTCACCGGGTAGAACTTCTTCGAGGGGTTGCCCCGGTGCATCCGGTGCAGCACGCCCACCTCCGTCGCTACCACAAACTCCTGTGCTTCGCTCTGGCGGGCGTGCCGGAGCATCCCCTCAGTTGACAGGATGTGGGTGTCCTTTTTTGCTATGTCACCACAGGCCAGGTAGTGCATGCACGAGGAGACACAGCTACATTCCGGGTGGATGACCAGCTCGGCACCGGGGTGGGCTGCGCGGGCCCGGTTGATTTCCTCGGGCGTGATGGCCGCATGCACGTGGCATTCGCCGGGCCAGGTGTGCAGCGGTCGTCCGGTCATCCGATGCACAAAGCTCGCCAGAAACATGTCGGGCAAGAACAAAATCTCGCGGTCGGGGGGGATGGCCTCCACCACTTTGACCGCGTTGCCCGAGGTACAGCAGTAGTCACTTTCGGCTTTCACTTCGGCGGTGGTGTTGATATAGGCCACCACCACCGCGCCGGGGTGTTCGGCCTTCCAGTCCCGAAGCTGCGCGGCGCTAATCGAGGCGGCCAGCGAACACCCGGCCTCCAGGTCAGGTATCAGGACGGTCTTGTTCGGGCACAGGATGGCGGCGGTTTCGGCCATAAAATGCACCCCGCAAAACACAATGATGTCGGCATCGGTGCGGGCGGCTTCCTGCGATAGCCCCAACGAATCCCCCACAAAGTCGGCTATATCCTGTATCTCACCATACTGGTAGTTGTGCGCCAGTATCACGGCTCGACGCTCCCGCTTCCATCGCTGGATATCCTCAACGAGGTGGGGCGGCGGAGACGGACTGGTGCTGGTCGGCAACTGGTTCATCGAAACCCCTCCTTAATAGTGTGTTTATTACACTAATTTCAGGCGAAAGAACGGCGCACCAGGGAAAAGGTGTCCATATAACACTAACTTTCCGTGAAAAAAAAAGCTGTGGTGCGGATAAGTGTAAGTTTAACAAGAAGTATACCCGAGGGGGGGGAAGATGTCAAGTGGGAGTTCCGGGTTCAGGGGGTGCGGGATAGTCTGTCGTTTGCCTCCCCTTCCCGCTCCCCCGAAGGTCGCCGCAAAAGGTGCATCCCATTGAGCGTGACCAGCAACGACGTTCCCATATCCGCCAGTACCGCCATCCACATCGTCCCCAGGCCAGCCAGCACCAACACGAGAAAACCGGCCTTGATGCCCAGGCTCAGGGCAACATTGGTCCGAATGGTCCGCATGGTCGCGTGGCTCAGGCGGACCGCAAAGGGCAGCCGACGCAGGTCATCGCTCATCAGGCTCAGGTCTGCGGTTTCCATTGCCTGGGCCGTGCCGCCGTAGGCCACCCCGATGGCAATGCCCACGTCTGCGGTTGCCAGCGCCGGGGCGTCGTTTATCCCATCGCCTACCATGGCCACCGTCCCGCCGTTCTGCTTCAACTCTCGAACCGCGGCGACCTTGTCTTCGGGCAGCAGTTCCGCCCGCACCTCTGTGACCCCCACCTGCTCTCCGACCATCCGGGCCGTGTGCGCATTGTCTCCAGTCAGCATCACCAGGTCAGTGACGCCCAGACGTTTCAGCAGAGCAAGCGCCTCCCGGCTGCTGTTCCGCACCCGGTCACTCAGGGTAATCTTGCCCAGGTAGGTTGTTCCGGCCCCGACCATAATCGTAGTATACCCTTGTTCCGCTTCGTGGTGGGCTTCCTGACAGTGCGTGGGGGGGTGGGGGATATGGGCATCAAAGTAGCGGTGGCTTCCAATCATCACCTGCTGTTCCCCCACGTAGCCGCTCACTCCCTGCCCGGCCATCGCCGTGACCATCCGGGCAGCGGGGTAGGTCTGGTGAACCCTCCGCACCACCGATTCGTGGAGGATGGCCCGGGCAATGGGATGCTCGCTCTGCTGCTCAATGGTACTGGCCAGCGCCAGCACTTCACCGCACTCGCGGCACCATTCTGTCTCTGGGAGAGCCGGGGGGGTGGCGGCGTGGTGGGGTGCTTCGCAGCGGGCCGAGCGGACAGTGATAACCGATGGCCTGCCTTCGGTAAGGGTCCCGGTTTTGTCAAAGACCATCGTGCTCACCCGACTCAACGTTTCCAGGCTGGCTCCCCCCTTTATCAGGACTCCATGCCGCGACGCATTGCCGATGGCGCTGATAATGCTGACCGGGGTGCTGATAACCAGGGCACAGGGGCAGGCAACCACCAGCACCGCCAGCGCCCGATAGAGCCAGCCGGTCGTGGTCGCATCGGGGTTCCAGAATGGCTGCCCGAACAAGAGCGGTGGCCCGGTGGCGATTAGCAGCGCCAGCACCACCACTGCCGGTGTGTAGAAGCGGGCAAACTGGTCTACAAACCGCTGTACCGGTGCTCGTCTTTCCTGGGCTTCCTCAACCATCCGAATCAGGCGGCTGATAGTGTTGTCGGCGGCGAGGTGGGTCACTTCAATCTCCAGGGTGCCTTCCCCGTTGATGCTGCTGGCGAACACGTCGGAGCCGCTCAGTTTCTCCACCAGGCGGCTTTCCCCCGTAATCGGAGCCTGGTTGACCGACGAAGCCCCGGCTACGACCTGCCCATCCATGGGGATACGCTCGCCCGGCCTGACCATAATCACATCGCCCACGCGCAGATGCTCGACCGGCACCCGACGGGGGTGGACCGGACCGTCGGTCCCCGGCTGGACGGTCGGGGCACTGGCACACGTCCCGTCTCCGTCTCCGTCCCCGCTGGAACAGCCACACGCTTCCCCCCCGTTCTCCATTTCGCCGGGGGCATCGCTGCCCCGCCGGATGAGCGTGGCCTCTTCGGGCACCACTCCCATCAAGCTGCGAATCGAGTCGCGGGCCCGCCCGGTGGTATACCCTTCCAGAGCCTCACCAATTGCAAACAGGACCATGACCATCCCGGCCTCGGTGTAGGCCCCGATGATGACGGCCCCGACCGCCGCAATGCTCATCAGCATGTTGATAGTGATGTCGCGCTGCATGAGCAGCGACCGCACCGCGCTGCGGGCAATCGGCAGCCCCGCCGCAATCAGCGCCCCGATGGACGTAACGGACGTCAGGGCAGCCAGGGGGTGGGAGAGGTGCAGCAGTTCATCTACCACCACCCCGGGCAGAATCAGCACCGCTCCCAGGAGCGCCAGCCGGGTGTCGGAGCGCTGCCACATGAACTGGAGGAATGCGGAAAGCGTTCCCATCTTTGAGGAAGGCGGCGGGAGCTGTGGCTGCTTATCCGCCACGTCATAGCCAAGCGCCCGCACCCGCTCCACGATGGTATCCCGCGTTGCCCTGCCCTGGACCCGCATGCGCCCGGTCGTGGCATTGAGCACACACGACTCGACCCCCTCCAGTTGAGCGACGCCCTTTTCGAGCGAACGGGCACAGTTGGCACAGTCTATTCCCTCAATGAGAAACGTTGCGGTTTCCCCCATCCCGTCCATAGCAAACCCTTCCTGTAGTCTTAGCCTTCACCAGGTCCTCACTCGCATCACCCATCACGGATATCACCAGTATCAGTATCAGTATCAATCCCCGAAACCTGCTCCAGATGCACCGTCGGGCCATCGGCAAAGGCCAGAAACTCCCCGTCGGGAGAGAAGGCCACGGCGTAGACAAAGCGGGCATCCCACCGCAGTCGGCAGTCCAGCGCCTCCTGCCACCAGTGCTCCAGATGGCAGTTGCCCACCGTCCACGCACCAGACGTTACCTGGCGCAGGAGGGTCCCATCGCGCATGCGCCACAGATACACGTGTCCATCGGCTCCCCCCGATGCCAGCATCCGTCCGTCGGGGGAGAAGGCCAGGCTGAAAATGCGCCCGGTGTGCCCCTCCAGCGTGCGGAGCAACGAGCCGTCGCGGGCATCCCACAGCTTGACCAGCGCGTCCGAAGCCCCCGACGCTATCACGGCCCCATCCGGGGAAAACGCCACCTGCATCACTCCGCCGCCATGCCCGTGCAGGGTGCGCAGAAGCACGCCATCCTGCACCCGCCAGACGCTCACCGTCATATCCTCGGCTCCCGCCACCAGGGTTTGCCCGTCGGGTGCGAAGGCCACGCTGAAGACCATATCGTTTCCCACTTCCAGCGTCCGCAGGGGCCGACCATCGCGGGTCCGCCACAACCGCACCGTTCCATCGGCCCCTGCGGATACCAGCGTCTTGCCGTCGGGCGCAAAGGCCACGTCCCACACCAGACCTTCGTGACCGGTCAGGGTCTCCAGGAGCGCTCCGTCGCTCAGCCGCCACAGCCGGACGGTGTAGTCCCACGAGGCCGAGGCCAGGGTTTGCCCGTCGGGAGCTATGGCTACATTGAAAATCCACGACGTATGCCCGCGCAAGGTCTGGATGGGGGTGTCGTCTCCGGTGCCCGGGTGCCAGAGCTTGATGGTCGTGTCTCCCGCGGCGGAGACCAGGGTTTGCCCATCCGGGGCAACGGCAATGCTTGTCACAGGTGCGGTATGGTCGGCCAGCACGCGAGAATCCTGGACAGCGGCCCCCCACACCGCAGCCACCACTCCCAGGAGCACCACCATCACAACTACCCCGCCCAGGACCAGCCGCAGCCACCACCTCCGCCACGCGTGGTCTCGCTCTTCCGCTGCCGGGTCAATGTCCCTATCTCCGCCCGGGGTGTCGGGACCCACCACCGGACTGAATTTCGTCTTCACTCCTCTGCGACTCCTCCTTTTGGTTCTTCGTCGTTTGCCAGCAGCGCCACGGTGATACCATTCGCCACCGTCCGGGCGAGCGAGAGGGGAGGGCGAGGGTGTGAGGGGGTATCCACCGCCAGAAACAGCGTCCCCTCTCCCCCCTCTGCCAGCACTTCCACCACCGTCCCGGGTTCTATCCCCTGGGCGTGTAAGAAACGTACCGTCACGTCGTTCGCGGTGATGGCCTCCACCCGCCCCCGCTGCCCCGCTGTACATGATGAGAGGGGACAGGGAGGGGGTCCCTGGTCCATCTCGGGCACGGTGACTGGATGGTTCAGAAAGGCCGCCAGGGCTTCGACCAGCCGGTCCGAAGAGATGTGCTCAAGCTGGCAGGCAATCGCGGTTGCCTCCTCCCGCTCAATATCCAGCCGCTCTGCCAGGAAGACTTCCCACAGGCGGCGGCGGCCAAGCACCCGCCGGGCCACGGCCTCTCCATCCTCTGTCAACGTCACCCCTTTATAGGGCTGATATTCAATCAATCCCCGCTCTTCCAGTTTGCGACACATTTCGTTGGTCGAAACCGGTGAGATGGAGAGGTGATTGGCCAGCAGCGAGAGGGGCACCGGCTCATTCCCCTTCCGCAGCAGTGCCGTTGTCACGAGATACATGTCGGTACTTTCGCTCATCATCTATCCCTTATCCCTCGTCATCCATTCCCTATTTCCAGGGAAGCAGCAGCCGCAACCCGTTTGCGACCACAATCAAGGTACTCCCTTCGTGCCCTACGACCCCGAGCGGCAGGGGGACGGCTCCGGCTAGCGACAGGACGACCAGAATGGCCATCACGCTGAATGCAAACGCAAGGTTCTGGCGCACCACCCGGCGCGAATGGCGAGCCAGTTGCAGCAGACCGGGGAGGCGGCTGAGGTCGTCGCTCATCAGCAGCACGTCCGCGCTTTCCAGCGACACGTCCGTGCCCGCCGCTCCCATCGCCACGCCCAGGGTGGCGGTTGCCAGCGCTGGCGCATCGTTGACCCCATCGCCAATCATGGCCACCGGGCCGCGGGTTTGCTCTAGCTCGCGAACCACGTTGACCTTGTCTTCGGGCAGCAGCCCGGCCCGCACCTCGTCCACCCCCAGGTCATACCCCAACTTCTCGGCGACCCGCTGGTTGTCGCCGGTCAGGAGCACCACCCGCTCTATGCCCGTCTGCTTGATGCGGGCAATGAGGTTCGGGGCTTCTGCCCGCACCGTATCGGCAATTGCAATCAACCCCCAGGGTTGGCTATTCCCCACCAGCACGACCGAATGGCCGTGGTGTTCCTGCTCTGCTACGGCTTCTGCTACGTCCGGGGGGAGCGGCTCAAAGAGCGATGGACGCCCGACCCGCAGGCTCCGACCGAACACCTTCGCCTGGACCCCCCGCCCCGTCATGGCTTCAAACTGTTCGGCCTCTGGAAGGACAATCCCCCGTTCCTGAGCGCCCCGCACTATCGCCCGGGCGAGGGGGTGTTCGGAAGGATTTTCGATGGCGGCAGCGACCGCCAGCAACCGTGTCTGGTCGCTGTTCAAGTCCTCCAGTGCGTCACCCTCGTTCGTCGGGGGGGGGCCTTCATCGTCCTGTCCCCTGATACACGGCAGGGGAATGGTGGACAGGTCCCCTTGCAGGGGGATGACCCCTACTACGCCGGGTTGCCCGGTGGTCAGCGTCCCCGTTTTGTCAAACGCAACCACCTTGACGCGGGACGCGGACTCCAGGTGGGCCCCTCCCTTCAATAATACCCCATTCCGCGCCGCGCTCGCCAGCGCCGAGAGCAGGGCCGCCGGGATGGAGATAACCAGCGCACAGGGCGAGGCCACCACCATCAGGGTCATGGCCCGATAGACCGTCGTATACACGTCCCACCCCAGGAAGACCAGCGGGATGATGATGGCCAGCACGGTCATCCCGACTACCGCATAGGCATACTTCTGACCAATCACGCGGTCGGTAAACACCTGACTGCGGGCCTTCTGTTCGCGGGCCTCGCTGACGATTTTGACAATGCGTGCGAGGGTCGAGTTTTCCACGGCGGTCGTGACCCGCACGTCTATGCGCCCCTGCCCATTGATGGTGCCGGCAAAGACCCGCGCCCCGGCCCCCTTCTCGACGGGCATGGATTCACCGGTGATGCTGGCCTCGTTCACCGCCGATTCGCCCCGCACTACCACCCCGTCGGCGGGTATCTGCTCGCCCGGGCGCACCCGCACTAGCTGGTTGACTCGCACCTGCTCCACGGGGACCTCCTCTTCGACCGTCTCTTCGTCCTGGGTCCAGACCACCCGCGCCATGGTCGGCGTCATGTTCATCAGCGCCCGAATGCTGCTGTGGGTGCGCCCCATGGCAAAGGTTTCCAGGGTGTTCGAAAGCGAAAAGAGAAACATCAAGATGGCACCCTCCCGCGGCTGTCCCACGACTGCCGCGCCCAGGGCCGCCACAATCATCAGGAAGTTGACATCAAACTGACGTTCCTTGAGCGACTCCCACGCTTCCTGGACGCTGTAGTAGCCGCCGCTCAGGTAGGCAACGACGTAGAGCGCCCACGGTACCGAGGCCGGAAGGTTGCTCACCTCCTCAATCACCCATCCCGCTGCCAAACTCACCAGAGTCAGGACGGTCAGCCCGATCATCCAGGGTAATGCTGCCAGTTCTTCATCTTCGGCGGTCGCCGCAGGCGGGGCCTGAACGGGGGACCGGCGGGCATGACGCATCGAATCTATCATAACATATGCTCCTCTCCCTTATGATCATGGTTCATGGTTGTACTCGTGCTCACATGCAGGCAATCAAAAATAACTCTCAGGTAGGAACCATTCTAAATGTTGGCGAAAAAAAGGGACCCTGCCCGTTCAGGGTTCTCTGTCCTCTCCGTTCTCTCCGTCCTCCTCCATTTCGCCATTCTTGCCATCCCCACGCCGGGGGGCCACGCGAGCACGGGGACAGAGCGGGTCGCCCGGACGCTGCCGCCGCTGCTTCCGCCCGGCATGAGCCGGGTCATGGGCGTGGTGGTGGCGGTGCCGTTTGTGCAGGCGTGGTGAGGGGTGGTCTTCTTTGCTACCGCGGTCCCACTCCGTGGGGGGGGTGTGCTCCTTCCCCTCTGCCAGGCACTTCGGGCACACCCCATAGACCACCAGCCCGGCCCGGTGGTCTATCTTGCAGCCGGTGCGCTCACCCACCCGGGTGAGCAAGTCGTCCAGGGTGTCTATGAAGACATCGGTGATGTATTTGCAGTGCCGACACACGACGTTGATGTGGGGGGTCAGGTCCAGGTCATAGTGGGTGTGGTCATGGTTGGCAATGTCCAGGCGGTGGAGCAACCCCGCTTCTTCCAGCGCATCCATCGTGTTGTAGACGGTGGCCTGGCTTATCATGGGGAAGGTGGCCCGTACCCGCTCGAATACATCGGCGACGGTGGGGTGCCCACCGTGCTCTACGAGTGCCTGGCACACGGCGTAGCGCTGCGGGGTTGCCCGCTTCCCTGCCTGTTCGAGCTGGCTCAGCAGGTCATCAATTTGCTGCTGGTGGCTGGTTTGTTGAACCATTCTTACCTTAGAATTATTCTAAACAACTGAGGGGAGTATAGCACGGTCGGGGTGGGTTGTCAAGAGGGTGATGAAGAGAGCAGGTGAGATGGCAGGGAGGAACCCGAAGGCTACGGTTGACTACTGCGGCCTCCGTCGGACTGCCAGCATCGTGATATCGTCCGAAGGCGTGCTATCGGCAATGTGCCGCCCCACCACTTCCTGGACCCGCTCCATCAGGGCAGCGGCCGAGGAAGCCGGGCAATTCAGAAGATCCATCAGCGGCTCTTCTCCAAAAAACCCCCCCTCCGGCCCTCGCGCCTCGGTGATACCGTCGGTGTAGGCAAAGACCAGTTCGCCAGGCTCGATGCACACTTGTGCCTGTCCGAAGGCTGATTCGGCCATGAACCCCACCGCCGGGCCGGTTGGTTCGAGCAGTTGTCTTCCCCCGCCTGCTCCAATCAGCACGGGTGGCTCGTGACCGGCGTTTGTGTAGGTCAACACCCCCGTAGCCGGGTGGAGCACGCCGAAAAACAGCGTGGCAAACATGTGCATCCGGTTGCGGTGGTTGTGGTGGTGCCGCACGATGTAGTTGTTCGTCAGGGGGACCGCTTGCAGGGCGTCCGTGGCGATGGTCGTCATCTGCTCGGCAAAGGAGCGGATCAGGCTGCGGCACAGGGCCATAAAGAGCGCGGCTCCCACGCCCTTGTCGCACACATCGGCAATCACCAGCCCGATAGTATCGCCCGGGAGCACGAAGACATCGTAGAAATCCCCGGCCACCTCCCGCGCCGGTTGAAACACCGCGTCAATCTCCCAACCGGGGAGCCGGGGCAGGGTACCGGGCAAAAAATCCGCCTGTATCCGCCTGCCGAGTTCCAGTTCCCGCTTGACGGCCTGCAAATAGGCCTGTTCCTGGTCGCGCAGCCACTTCTTTTCCAGGCTGGCGCTCACGCGGGCTTTCAGCAGCACCGGGTTAAATGGCTTATACAGGTAGTCTTCGGCTCCAAGCTCAATGCACCGTACGACGCTGTCGATGTCGTCCAGAGCCGAAATCATAATGACCGGGATGTGCCGCCAGGCTCCGTGGTGTTTGAGTTCTTCCAACACCTGGTAGCCGTTCATCTCCGGCATCATGACATCGAGCAAGATGAGATCGAACGGCTGAGTCCGCAGCATCTCAAGCGCCTGGCGACCATGTTCGGCCACCGCCACCGAATGCCCTTGCTTCTTGAGGCGGCGCGACAGGACATCGCGGTTCGCTTCGTTGTCGTCAACTACCAGTATGAAGCCCTGCTCGGGTTTCATGCTATCATCCCTTACACTCCGCCTCCATCACCCAATCACCCAATCACCCAATCACCCAATCACCCAATCATCTGATTAAAGGAACGTTTCAATTTTTGCCATGAGCCGCGGAAAGTCGACCGGCTTGGTTTCATATTCATCGCACCCTGCATTCAGGCTTTTTTCCCGGTCCCCTGCAAGCGCGTGGGCGGTCAGGGCAATGATGGGAATGGAACCGGTCTCTGCCGATGCTTTGATTTGCTGCGTCGCCTGCCAGCCATCCAGCACGGGCAGGCTCATGTCCATCAGGATGATATCCGGTCGCTCCTCGCGGGCCAGCTGCACGCCCTGGGCCCCATCCGCAGCGATAACCACCTCAAACCCCTTCCGCTTGAGCCGCCGAGAGAGCATATCGCGGTTCATTTCGTTGTCTTCTATCAACAGGATTTTTGCCATCGCTTCTTTCAGGGACCCTCTGCCCAAGCGCCGCGCAACCGGGTAGGATAGTACAAATAGTATACTACATTTTTTTCTTTCTTGACATCAGGATTTCCGCTCAGGTCCTTGCGCTACTGCGCTACTCCAATCTCTTGCCGACCTCTCCCGTCCGGTGGGGGTTCCACCATCGTTTCCGCACCTCCCTCCGTCCATTCTGGCCATTTTGCCCATGCTGCCTGGTCTGGTCCCCCATCCTGCGGAGCGACGGTCATCGGAAGTCCCACGGTAAAGGTCGTCCCCTGACCAACCACGCTCTGCACCTGGATATTCCCTCCCATCATCTGGCAAAAGCGCTGGCTGATGGTCAGTCCCAGACCGGTGCCCCCATAGCGGCGGGTCGTGGAGGCGTCGGCCTGCGAAAACGCCTTGAAGAGGCGGGGTATCTGGTCGGGGGCGATGCCAATGCCGGTGTCGGATACGCGGAAGACCACTTGCTCGGGCAGTCCCGCTGCCCGGGCCTGCTGGTGGGTGATTTCCAACCTGATAGTCCCCTGCTCGGTAAATTTAATCGCATTGCTCAGCAGGTTGAAGAGAATCTGGCGGACCTTCATCTGGTCGGCGTGGAGCCGCCGGGCCTGCGGGTCTAGCTCCACCTGGATGGTATTGCCGCGCTTCTTTGCCATCGGAGTGAGTGTGGCGACCGTGCCCTCCACCAGGTCTGTGAGGTCGAAGGTTTCCAGGTAGAGGTTCATGCGCCCGGCCTCGATCTTGGAAATATCCAGGATATCGTTAATGAGCAGCAGCAGGTGGTTGGCAGCTTCATAGATTTTCTTCAAATCGGGCACGATATCGGAGTAGCCCGTGTCCTGCACATCTTCCAGGAGCATTTCACTGTAGCCAATGACAGCGTTCAGGGGGGTGCGCAGTTCGTGGCTCATATTGGCCAGAAATTGGCTCTTGGCCTGGTTCGCGTCTTCCGCGGTGGTGCGGGCTTCCTGGGCGATGTTCATGGCGAGGGCCAGTTCTGCGGTGCGCTGCGCGACCTTCTGTTCCAGGGTCAGCCGGTACGCTTCAAGCTGCTGGTGGGAGAGGAACAGGTCTCGCTGCGCCAGTTGTTCGGCCACCATGCGGGACTGGAGGGACCGCGCCATCGTATGAAAGGCTTCGGCCAGGACCCCTAGCTCATTGCTGCTGCGCACCTGCACGGTCGTTTCGAGCCGGCCACGGGCGATACGCCGGGCCCCTTCGACCAGTTCGCCAATGGGCGCAATCAGATGCCGAACCAGCAACAACCCGACGAGCAGGACCAGCGAGAAGGTCAGAAAGAAGGTCGTCAGCGCAGCATTGCGGGCCTCGGCTTCGCTGGCCGTCACGTCCGATGCATCTAGCTCGATGCCGATGATCCCATCGAACGTTCCCGAGGAGTCGAAGATGGGACCATACCCATAGAGGACCACCTCCCCCGCGCGGTTGCGGGACAGGTGTTCTTCCACCACGGGGGTGGTAATGGATGAAATCCCCCCTTCCAGCAAGGGCGAAACCCGGTCTAGCTCCTGCCCGATAGCTGCCCGCTGCCCCGACGAAGCTCCCAGGTCTATCACGAAGGTGATGGTGCCATCATCCTGTTCGCGGAGGGTATACAGGCGCTTGATGGCATCGCTGGCTTCCAACGTTTTCTGTAAGTTTCGTGAGATGGTCTGGTAGTAGGAGCTTTTTACATCATTGGGCGAAACGACGAGGGCATGAAAGTTGGCATCGACCAGGGGAGTCACCAGGTGGACAATATCGCTCAATCGCTGGCGAATAGCCTGGCGCTGTGCGGCGTGGAGTTGGATATAGAGGCTCAGTGTCAGGGCACTGGCCACCAGGACCATGAAAACAAAGTATACCGCGGTGAGCTTGGCGCTCAGGCTCCAGTCACGGTGAATGGTCCTCACCGAATCTTGCGCGGTGGAAGCCACGCCACTTCAGTGGCAGTGGAGGAAACCGAATCTTGCGCGGTGGAAGCCACGCCACTTCAGTGGCAGTGGAGGAAACCGCGCTCCTCCTTTCTGCTGCGATAATCGTAGCCATCCGCCCGATGCAGAATGGTGCAGTGCCGATAGGAAATGCCGTCTCGTTGCCCCACCCGAAACGAGCCGCTGGCCCGGACCGCTACCCGCCCGACGTGCGGTCCCTGGTGCTTCCCCTTCAGTACC
>DAOTUF010000318.1:0-6242 GCA_034437495.1 Chloroflexaceae bacterium
GCGGATGCGCTCCGCGCCTTTATCGAGGACTACCGCCTCTGTGCGATAGAGGCGGCAGCGTAAACAACCAGGAAACCGCCGGGGGATACCCATCCGTATCGCCCTGGCGGATGCGGGGCATCGGGTGGGTAGCTCCCTGAACAAGGAGAACATCCGATGGCTACGTTTTTTGGGATGGCGCAGGTCGAGGAGCACCTGCGGCAAGAACTGGGCCTGAACCCCGACGACCCGCGCATTGCCGAGCTTGCGCAGGAAGTCCTGCGCCGCAGTCGGGACACTATCGCCCGCAAGGGCATCCGCGAGGATGACGAGCGGGCGGCAGGAAGTGTGTTCTATAACCAGGCCCGCTTCGCGGTCATCCGTGAGAGGAAAGCCCGCCAGCGCGGTCGCCCCCCTGCATCACGCCTCAGCGAGCAGGAAGCCGACGCGCTGGTGGCGCAGGCGTTCGAGGCGCACCACTCCGAGTTGGTGCGCTACTGTATCAGACAGCTTGGTGACGCGGGGCGAGCCGAGGAGCTTGCCAGCGACGCTTTCCTGGACTTGCGGGAGGCGCTGCTGAGTGGGCGCGTTGATGGCCGCAAGCCAACCCTGCCCTGGCTCTATAGCAGCGCGAAAAACCGCATCCTGAGCGCGAAGGCGGCAAAGCAGTCCTTGCCCTTATTTGGGGAGTGGGTTCGGCCCACCTGGGACGAGAGTCGCGACCCGTCGGTGGTGGTGCTCCGCCAGGAGCAAACTGAACGGCTACGGGCGGCCCTGGCAAGTATCCCTGCGCCGGCGCAGCAGGCCATCCTGCTCCTGGCCGACGGCCTGCCCTACCCCCGCATTGCGGAGGCCCTGGGCATCTCGTGGCGCGAAGCCAGACGTCTGGTCGAGGATGCCCGGGCGCAGATGCGCCGGGCGCTGACCTAGATGACCTGGATAGGACGCAGGTTTCCGCTGCCTGCGTGGTTCGATGACGAAGAACGCGGGTGGGACGCCAACGGCCAGGCCGAACCGTTTCACTCGCACGGCATAACGAGCAATCAATCGCCGGGGGATACCCATCCGTATCGCCCTGGCAGACGCAGGGCATCGGGTGGGTATCCTCCTTAGAAAAGGAGCACATCCGATGTCCATCGTTTTTTCCCGTCTGAGCGACGGGCTGTTGGCCCACTCCCTCGTGGAGCGGGTGGACCGCATCCATTGGGACCTCCTCCGTCACAAGGAGGAGGCCCTGGAACTCGCCGCCAACCCGCGTGCGGCGGACCTGCTCCCCTCCTTCGGGTACAGCCTCAAGGCTGCCCCGACCGGGTACGGGGAGACGGTGCCGTTCGGCAGGGCCTGGCAGGAGGAGGACCATATGAGGACCATCCTCTCCAAGTCCTGGAGGACGGCAGTGCAGGAGGCCGTGGTCCATCACGGCCAACCCGACGGCACCGTCCGCCAGCGAGTGGAGGGGCGGACGCTGGAGACGGCGTGGAACACGGTCCTGGACCAGTGTTACCGCTTCGCCTCCTCCAGCCGCCGACCCGACTCGTCCATCCTCCCCCTCCTCACGGCAGAGGCCCTCGCGGCCCTGCCCGGGTGGGGGGAGTGGACAATCACCGAGGACATGCCGGGGGGAGCGGTGGAGCGCGTGCTCCCCGCACATCCCGCACGGGTGCCGCCCACGCACATCCCATTGAAAATGGAGCTAGGGACCGGTCTCCTCTGCGAGACCGTCGCGTGGGCCGTGCTGACCTCAAGGATGAGTGGTGAGGCCTACGGGGAGGTGCTGATGCTCTCCCTCGTGGGGCAACAGAAGAAAATCAAGGCGGTGTGGGCCGCCCTGATGGATAACAAGCGCCATATCCTCAAGCTCCCGCTCCTGCGGACTGCGGGGCGGCTGGAGGTGCGCTATGGAGAGGCCCGGCGGCTGGCGGGCAAGGGTCGCTACCAGACCTTCTGGAACCGCGAACCCCTGCCCGAGTCGGGACTCGCCCACGTCGTCATTGAGGCCCGCGAGTCTCTCTCGCCCCGTCCAGGGGTGCCGTTCGCCCATATCACGGGCAGCGACGGCACGCCCGACTGGGGGCGGTTGTTCCGTCAACTGGACCTCGCCCTGCGGCTCCCCATCCGCGAAGAGTGGATGCGGACCCTCTGGGAGGAGGGACAGAAGGCCAACCTGATCGTGGCCCTCCCCGCGCACGGCTGCAGCGCCTTCTGGGTGCGAGCCGACGAGGACGCGGGGTGGGCGAAGGTCGTCGCCCGCGCTGCGGGGGCCAACGGCCCCGACGCCGGGCGAATGGAGACCTTCGGCAGCGCTCAGCACAAGGCTGAGGTTGCCGAGGAGGAGGACGAGGAGGAGGTGGACGGATGATCGTCCCCCTCACCCCCACGGAACGGACCCACGCCCGCGTGGTCCTGGCGCTGGTCGTCCAGTCTTGTCTGGACGACGGCGACCTGGACGCTGACCCGCGGCTGCTCGCGTGGCAGCGCGGGGAGGGCCACTGGGCCGTGGCACTGACGGACCAGGGGGCCGCTGCGGGCATCGCCTGCGTGGTTCGCCTGGATGAAACGGGCCGTCCCGCCCTCCTGTGGCTGGAGGTGCTCCCAGAGCACCAGCGGCAGGGATACGGTTCGGCCTTGCTCGAATGGGCCGGGCAGCAAGCCGACTCCCCCCTGGTCATCAGGAGCACGGGGAGTGCCCTCGGCTTCTATCGCCAGCACGGGCTGGCAGCGTAGGTTTCTTTTCATCGGGGATGGTCGCCACAGGCCGCCCCGATGGGGGGCGAGCCAGGGACCATCCCCTTATTCATAAGGAGGGTGGGTATGGACAACCGTATCATCGTATTGGCCCAGACCGCCCTCGACCGCTGCGGGATCAACCTGCGGGTGGGCGAGGTCGGCGAGCCATTCGCCTACTGGCTGGCCTGCGCGGAACTGTCCGCGCAGTGGGGGGGGGCACACCCCCTGTATATCCTCCACAACTCCCGCTGTTACGGAGCAGTGGGGGCAATCAACACGGAGAACATTGCGCAGTTCGCCTACAACTGGGCCTGGCTGTGTCGGCCAGGAGAGTGGGACTGCGACGGCTTCTTCTGCTCCGAGTCAGTCCATCAAGAATGGCTGGAGGAGCTGGAGATTCGTATCCGAAGTCTCCTCGTCCAGGGGTAGGTTCGTAGGTTCGTAGGTTCGTAGGTTCGTAGGTTCGTAGGTTTTAGGTTTTAGGTTTTAGGTTTCTTTTCATCGGGGATGGTCGCCACAGGCCGCCCCGATGGGGGGCGAGCCAGGGACCATCCCCTTATTCAATTAAGGAGGACACAATGGCTCGTCTCGAAAGTCAGGCGGACCTCGGCTTCAAACCACTGCCCATCGAGGCAGCGTACAACATCGGGACATTCATTGCCCCGTGCGACCACCCCCAGGCCCGCATCTTCGACCCCTGCGTGGGCGAAGGAGAGGCCATCCAGGTGATCGCCCGCGGGATTGGCATCCCGAAGGAGCGGCGGTATGCTTGCGAGTTGCACGACTCGCGGGCCACGACCGCCGCCGAGCGGGTCGGCAACCTCGTGATTGTCGACGCGATCAAGGGCTTGCAGGCGTCCCGCCACGGTTTCGTGGTGGGGTACCTGAACCCGCCCTTCGACAACGACGATAAGTCGGAGGGTGGGGGCAGGCTGGAGGTGAAGTTCCTCCAGCGGGCGATAGAGGATGGCCGCTGGGTCCAGCCCGGCGGCGTGGTCGTCATCGTGACCCCCCAATACGTGATGGCGCGGCAAGCGTTCATCACGCACCTGGCGCGGTGCTATGACGATGTGCAGGTCTTCGCGGAGCGCGAAGACCTGCGGGAGTACCAGGAGGCCGTGGCGTTCGGCGTGGTGCGGGGATCCTTCCGCACCAGCGGCGAGCGTACGGAGATGGAGGAGCGCCTCGCGGCGCTGCTCAAGGGCGACCTGCCGGTGCTGGCACCGCAGGATGTTCCACACTACACCCTGCCCGAGCCAGAGGCGCGGAAGAAGGGTGTTGTCTGGAAGGATGCGACCCGCGGCACGCCGACGTTGGCGCTGCGCGAGGTCTGCACGGGGGGCGGAGCCTGGAACGGCGACGCCTACCGCGCTGCCACCGCAGCGCTGCGGCAGCACCAGCGGCTCAATCCCAAGTTCCCCCTCCACCCCGGCCAGCGGGTCTTCCGCATCGCCGCGGGGGAGGTGAACGGGCGGACCATCCAGTTGGATGGGCAGGAGTGGACCATTAAAGGCTCCACGATGGAGCAGGTGGAGGAGCACACCACCACCGCACACGAGAAGGAGAAGAAGACCACCCAGACGGTGGTGGTGACGAAGAAAATCCCCGTCATCACGGCGATTAACGGGGATGGTCTGCTGCGCCAGTACATTGGCGCAGCCGGCATCGGCAAACTGCTGTCCGACCCCGCGGTCTCCGCGGCCCTGTCGGAGGCGGTCACGGAGGCGGCTCCGCCGACCTACCAGCTCGATATGGAGCCGTGGCTGGCCGACCTGCTCGGCAGCATTAAGCCCAAGAAGGCGCTGCCGGGCTACGAGCCGGGGCTGCTGCCGATGCAGCAGCACGTCATCAGCGCTGCGTATCGGGCGCTGACGACGTACGACCCGGCCTGGGGCAAGACCCCAGACGCCTTCTTGATCGCCGCCGAGATGGGCTGCGGCAAGACGGCGATGGGGTTGGTTGCCGCGCACGCCTTCGTCACGGCGCACCCGCCGAAGGGCCGCGCCCCGACGATTATCGTGACGGGACCGGGCCACCTGATTGGCAGCCGCCAGCAGGTGGCGGAGTTCTTCCGTGACGGCACGGGAGCACTTCCGCCGTGGTACCAGGAGTGGCACGAGTTGCTCCCCAACTACCACCTGGAGGTGTTGGAGAGTCCCGCCGACGTGGGGGACTTCTTCCGCGGCGCGAAGCTCGACCCCGACACCCCGCGGGTCGGGTTCATCTCCAACACCAAACTATCCCTGGGTAGCGGGTTCGAGTGTGGGGCGGAGGACCGCTCACGCTCGAAGTGGGCGAACGCCCACTACCGCCGCTACCGCGAGGTGGTGGGTGAGCAGGAGCGGTCTGCCGCCCTGCCGAAGAAGAAGAAGGGGTCCCAGGCGGCGAGTTCGGCCAACGAGGACGGAGAAGCCGTCCCAGGCGGAACCATCGCCTATACCCATCTCGAATCGCCCCGCACGCGGCGGCGTGACGAGCTACTCAGGACCGTGCCCAGTCGCCCGCGGCTGCGAAGCGGCCTGGTCTGTCCAAACTGCGCCACCGTGGTGCGGACGGACAAGGGCGAGATTGCGGAGGAGAAGGTGCTCCGCAAGAAAGGACTGGCCCGCCTGCGGTGCCACCACTGTGGCGAACCGCTCGGGCAGATGTCGCGGGAGCGCGACAATGTCCAGGACCGCGAGCGGGCGGTCTTCCAGGCGGAGGAGTGGCGGCAGGGGCACCCCGATGTGCCCTGGGGCACGGTGCCCCAGTCGAACCCCCGCTACCCGTTGGGGAAACTCATTCGGGAGCGGTACAAGGGGGCGGTGGACGTGTACGTCGCGGACGAGGTCCACGACTACAAGGGGGACACGACCGCGGTCGGGTCGGCGTTTGGCGCTATCGTCACCGCGGCCCGCAAGACCATCGGTCTGACAGGGACGTTGTACGGCGGCTACGCCTCCAACGTCTACAGCCTGCTCCTGCGCCTGGGCAACGTGCCCGTGCTGCGGGAGTACGGATGGAACGACGAGAAGCGGTTCGCCCGGGAAAATGGCATCCTCGCCGAAATCACCCGCGAGGTGGTGCGGATGGACGAGGCGGGCCATTACAGTAGCGAGCCGAAGGTCAGTACGGACCAGAAGGAGCTTCCAGGCGTCACAGCCAACCTGGGAGCCATCATCCAGAACCAGGCGGTACAGGTGCTGCTCAAGCATATGGGGTTCAACCTGGTGGACTACATCGAGGATGCCGTCATCCTCGATATGCCCGACGAGGTGTCCCCCTCCTACCGCTCGTTTGCGAGCGACGCGAGGAGCGTCGTCTCGTTCGGCGGCAAGGACGCCCTGGGGGCCTACCTCCAGGGGTTGCTCACCTATCCCTACCAGCCGTGGCGGGAAAAGGTGGTCCATTCCAAAAGGAAAGAGGAGACCGCCACACCTGAGTTCGGGATAAGGTGGATACCTCACCCAACATGGTGTATCCTTTCTTACAGGAAAAAATAGTGAAAGGATCAGGAGGTATCCACCCCATGAGTTTACTCGAATTGTATTGTGATG
>DAOTUF010000319.1:0-3836 GCA_034437495.1 Chloroflexaceae bacterium
CGTGAGGCAGAGAAGCAATGGTAGAATAGGGTCCATGGTTTTTGTGGTCCTTTCGTTGTTGGGTTTTGATTACCAACGATACCACAAAAACCATGCTCGTTTCCCGGCCAGTTTTGGCGAAGGTATTGATGCTACCACTCAGATTCAAGGACTACCCGACAGACAACGATGAAACCAGGTAATGTTAAGAGCGTGTTAAGGACCCCGATTGACGACCGTCCATCTCTGGTGTATACTAGTACCACTAGGCTGAACATCAGCCAGAAGAATCCGCGTTCATCTGGAGCCGGAACAGAGGTCGAGAAACAAACAACCAAGGGTGGTTTGCCCTCTGTTCGTGAGAGCGAAGCAACCTCCATTCCTTCAAGGAATCCAGACGCCCAGAGTGGGGCCGTTTCTTTCCATGCAAGGGGGATAGACCAGGTGAACTAGCCGTGAGGCGGTATGGACGTTTGCGACAACTGGATGTGCGGCAGCAGGCTGCGCTGGAGAGTTCAACCGCGTCCCGTCTGGAGTAGCAAGACGGCAGAAAGGCGTCATGCGTAAGCAGGAACCCTGCGACACGTTCTGACGGTTGTCTGTTCGTTTGTCATACAAGCCTCCGCATTGTGGTGATGCGGAGGCTTCTTTGCGTGCTCGGTCCCGACCGGGCCCGTCCCCTCTTCTTCCCGCTCCACGCCATGCCCACGCCGTTTGTCCAGCCAGCGAAGCCTATCGAAACCTCTGGAACATCGCATCCCAGAGCGGTCTTTTTGACGTGCCTGTGAATTTGAAGATCGAGAGATAGCTTCGGTCGTATGGAGTAGTGTACATTTGGATGTCGGATGAAATGGAATAGCAGGAAAAGGAGGACCTTTGTACCATTGGAACAGCAGACCTTTAGCAGCTACGTGCAGGAACGGTACCATCGCGCCAGCGAAGGACCGCTGACGGATTTTCTCAGCCGCCGCAATGGTCAACTCTACCTCGGTGAGAGTATCAATCTCAACCGCCTGGCGCACCAGTATGGAACGCCGCTTGAGGTGGTTTACTATCCCCAGATTACCCGACAAATTCAGCGAATGGTCGACTGGGCCGACCAGGCCCGCTGGCACACCCGCTACCGTGGCACCTTTGTCTATGCCTATGCCACCAAAGCCAACTTCACCGCCGACGTGGTTCAGACCGCGCTGGCCGCCGGCTCACACTACGAAACGTCGGCTGCGGCCGATGTCGAGATTGCCCGCCACCTGTGGCGAAAGGGGCTTCTACCACCGGACCGCCTGGTCTGTTGCAGCGGCTCCAAGGAGCCGGCCTACCTGGAAGCCATCTACCGGCTGCGCCAGGATGGATGTTCCAACGTCGTCCCCATCATTGACGACCTCGATGAGTGGAAGGAATGGCAAGCTTCGTCGCTGCCGCTCCAGTTCGGGGTGCGCGAGCGAGCCGTAGGAAACCGCGATGGGCGGCGTCCGGGCAATGACCGCTTTGGCCTGACGCACGAAGAAATGGCCCACGTCGTTGAGCACGTGGCCGAAAGCCCCCACCGCCTGGTGCTCTACCACGCCATGGTGGGAAGCCAGATTGAAAACAGCGACTACTTTCTGGATATGCTGCGGGAATCTGTCGTCTCCTACTGCCAGATGCGCCAGCGTGTACCAACGCTGCGGTACTTCGACTTTGGCGGAGGGATGCCTGCTTCGGGCTACCGTATGGACTTTCACTTTGACTACCCCCGCTTCCTGACACGGCTCATGGATATTATCCAGCAAACCTGCGATGCGTTCCAGGTGCCCGTTCCCGACCTGGTGGGAGAATTTGGACGATACACTGTTGCAAACCACCACCTCTATCTGTTCGAGGTCGGGCGGGTCAAGCAGGGACAGCGCAACGAGCCAGATTGGTATATGATCAATGGGAGTCTGATGGTCACAATGCCCGATATGGTGTTCGTTCCGAACCAGCAGTTTCTCGTGCTCCCGCTCGACCACTGGGACGCCCCCATACGCCCGGTGCGACTGGCGGGACGACGCACCTGTGATTCCGACGATATCTACCCGCGATCTTCTCAGAAGCCGCTGCTGCTTCCCAATACGGGGGAGGGGTTGGTGCTGGCTATCTGCGGGACGGGAGCCTACCAGCAGATGCTTTCCGGGATGGGGGGGGTCCATCACTGCCTCAGCCCGGAGCCACAGCGGGTCGTTATCAAAGAGATGGACGGGCGGCCCGTGCTCCACACCGTTCCGCAGCAAGACCAGGCGTCTATCATGCGCCTGCTCGGGTATCAACCGGAGCGGATGATGGTGCCCCTGCACCCGCCGGGCCACCGCAAGGCGAGCTAACCCCCGCTGCCTTCTGCCCCCTGCCCCCTGCCCGCTGCCTGGTAGGGGGACCGGGGCAGGAGGCAGGGAAGCACACTACCGCCGCGGGTCGGGGTGCCAGCTCCGCAACTGGCGGGTCCGACCCGCGGCAACCCAGGAGTCGGTCTCTTCTGGCAGGAGGGGACGGAGCACCACAGGGGACTGCGTGCGCAGCATCTCACGGTGTTTCAGCACCGCAAGGGTGATAGCGGCCAGCAACTCCGGCTCCGGGCGCTTCCGGACCAGGGCCAGCCGCCGCGCCCGCATAATCAGGTTCCACGCTAGAAGCAGCCCGATTGGAACGATGGTCAGAATCATCAGGCTGATACGGATACGGCCCCACAGGTAGGTCACTGCTTGTTCCTTTCGTCTCTCATCTCGTACATTTCCACTTCTGAAGCCACTGCAACGGCTCAACGATGCACCACGCACCACCGCACCACACATCGCTTACCGCCTGACCCGAGAGGGCATAATGCAAGTGGGGTCTCACATGCATGCATATGCGAACAAGACTCAAAGCTGCTCAAGCGGGGCGCTTCCTCCCAGTGGCTCAAGCTCCTGGGCTTCCATGCCTGAAGGGAGACCATTTGTGATGGGAGGAAAGCGCAGTCAAACTTTACACGACCTTAACACGACCTTAAAGTTCTCGTGTTATCTTACCTTTGTCCAGTAGTCAGGCACTATATTCAAACCAGAGATCTGGTGGCAACGAAGCGGCGGTGGACTGACAGGGACGGTAGACAAAACAGATGAATGCGCAAGGACGATAGTGGGACTCAGGTGTCCAGATCTCTTCAAGGGCACCATGAGAGTCCTTCTTTTAGGTCCAATTGAAAGGGAAGACCTGCAAGTACCCATCTATCAGACCGGAGTAACTCACGAGCAGGTTGTGAAACATTCCCCTCCGGGTCTCCTGTTGGTTCAAGTCCCGGTGCGGGTTGGCCATCCGGGTAGCCAGCCTTCTAACCAATCCGCACCTCGACAGTTCTGGCGGTACAAACAGCCTCACTGTACCTCCATTTTAGCATGGGTAATCCTCAAACGGTAGTGGTTTTATGCCAGCGACGCATTGTAATGATGGATGAAATACCAGAGCGCGCCGATATGATTCTCCAGCGTGCACCAGGTGACTGATGCGTTGCCGCAACGTGTTATTCAGACGCTCGATATGGCTCGTCTGCCCGCTTTCTTTCCCCACCGGGCGATGACCGAATAAACCCGACGCAAGCCATGCCACTTCAGTGGCAGTGGTTCGGCGGGTTCCTCGCAGGCTTCAGCCTGCCGAATGGCGCTCTTGCCACAACATCACCCACGTGGTATCATTGGTTCCGGTCTCCCACCCATAAACCGAAGGCCCACGGGCAGACTAGTACACCCCCTTGAAAATAAACCAGCAAGATCTGGTATAATAGAGCGGGCAGAGTATTAAGCGAGACAAAGGGAAGAACCAATGCCTGGAAGAAGAATACCACCGCTCACCGTAACGGAAAAACA
>DAOTUF010000320.1:0-7119 GCA_034437495.1 Chloroflexaceae bacterium
TTGCTGTTCAGTCAAGGAGAAAGAAAAAGAAGAGGAAGGTTTGCGATGCTTCAGGTCGGAACAAGAGCGCCAGATTTTACGCTGGAGGATGAGCAGGGAAACCCCGTGACGCTCTCGTCGTTTCGGGGCCAGGCGGTGGTCCTGATTTTCTACCCCGGCGACCAGACGCCGGTGTGTACGAGGCAGCTCTGTGGCATACGCGATGCTTACGATGAGTTTACCGCTGTGGGGGCGGTGGTCTTCGGCATCAACCCGGGGAGTTCCCTGAGCCACCAGAAGTTTTCCCAGAAGTACGAGTTTCAGTTCAAATTGCTGGTGGACAAGGAACGCACGGTCGCACGGAGCTACGATGTGCTGGTGGTGAGCCTGGGGCCACTGGCGGTTATCAACCGCGTCGTCTATGTGGTCGGGGCAGACGGCACGATTGTCTTTGCGGAGCGGGGGACCCCCGACAATGAGACCATCCTGACGGCCATCCATCAAGGGGGCGGGCGCTGAGGCGTGACCTTTTTCAGTGCTTCAACCAGTTGCTCAATCTGAACCGGTTTGCTGATATAGTCGTCCATCCCGGCAGCCAGACACCGCTCCCGGTCGCCTGAGAGGGCGTGGGCGGTCATCGCAATGATCCGGATTCTGGGGGTAGCGGCATCTGCCCACCGCTCGCGGATGTGGTGGGTGGCTGCTATCCCGTCCATCTCGGGCATCTGCACATCCATCAGCACCACGTCATAGACCTGACGTTCGAGCGCGTCCAGCACCTCCAGACCGTTGGCGGCGACATCGGCGTGGTAGCCCATACGCTGAAGAAAGCGCAGAATGACCTTCTGGTTCACCACATTGTCTTCAGCCACCAGGATGCGCAGGGGATAGCGGTGGGCCATGGAGGCATCGATCGGGGGAGCGGCCTGGGAGGGTGGTTCGTCCGACGCCGTATCTCCCCCCCAGATTTTGACCAGCGCACGGTAGAGCAAGGCAGGCTTGACCGGCTTGGTCAGAATGGTGGCAAAGGTAATGCCCGAATCGCGGACAGCCTGGTGGCCCGGCTCCATTGAGGGGAGCAGCACCAGCGGGATGGTGTGGAACCCTGGTTGCTGCCCGCCCATCCGTCGAAGTTCCTGAGCGAGGGTCAGCCCATCCATGTCGGGCATGTGCCAGTCGAGGATAGCCGCGTCGAACGGTGTTCCCTGCCGAACCAGTTCCAGCGCTTCTGGACCGGAGGCCACCCCACAGGGACGCATGTTCCATGCCTGGAGCTGTCGGAGCAGCACGAAGCGGTTGGTCTGGTTGTCGTCAACAACGAGCACCCGCTTGCCTTCCAGGATTGCCGCAGCGTGGCCGGCCCGGTCCGGAGCCGGGGGGCCGGCGTCGGTGGAGGAGCCGGGCGGGTGTTTGCCGTTTCGGACTCCATACGCTCTGGCGGTGATGGTGATGTGGAAGGTGGACCCTTTGCCCACGTCGCTTTCGACCCGGATGGTCCCGCCCATCATCTCTGCGAGCCGCCTGCTGATGACCAGACCCAACCCTGTTCCCCCATATTTGCGCGTGGTGGAGGTATCGGCCTGACTGAATGACTGGAAGAGCCGGTCGAGGCGCTCCGGGGGGATGCCGATGCCCGTATCGCGCACGGCCATATGCACGTCGTGCCGCTCCCCGCCCCCCAGTTTCCGGCTCTCGACCGTCACGACGACCTCGCCCTGTTCGGTAAACTTGACCGCATTGTTGAGCAGGTTGACCAGGATTTGCCGCAGCCGGGTCATATCCCCCACCAGCCACCTCGGGACCTGCTCGTCCATCAGGTAGGCCAGGTCCAGGCGTTTTTCGGCGGCGGCGGTGCTCACCAGGTCCAGCGCGTCTTCAATGCAGGTTTGCAGGTTGAAGGGGTACTCTTCCAGTTCCATTTTCCCGGCTTCAATCTTCGAGAAGTCCAGAATATCGTTGATGATGGTGAGCAGGGTGTCACCGCTGAGGCGGATGGTCTCCACGAAGTCCTGCTGCTCTGGCGTCAGCGGGGTATTGAGCAGGAGCGTGGTCATCCCCAGGACGGCGTTCATGGGGGTGCGGATTTCGTGGCTCATATTGGCCACAAACTCCGACTTGGCGCGGTTGGCGGCCTCGGCCATATCTCGGGCCTGCCGAAGCTGTTCCTCGTAGCGCTTGCGCTCGGTCATATCCCGAAACGTCACCACCGCCCCCACCAGGGTGTTGTTCTCCCAGATGGGCGTGCTGATGTACTCGACAGGAAAGGAGGTGCCATCCTTGCGCCAGAATACCTCATTATCAACACGGCGGATCTCTCCTCGCTGGAGCGTGGCCCGCACCGGGCACTGCTCGGCGGGGTAGGGGGTTCCGTCGGGGCGCGTGTGGTGGACCAGGGTGTGGTGGTAATATTCAACCAGTTCATCCCTGGTGTAGCCGGTCATGCTGAGCGCCGCCGGGTTGACAAAGGTGGTCATCCCCTGGTGGTCCAGGCCAAAGATGCCCTCCCCGACCGCGTGCAAAATCAGGTCGTAGTGGTGGCGGAGCCGCTCCAGGTCTTCCGCGACGCGCCGGCCTTCGGCCCGCATGCGCAGCATCAGGATGCCGTAGGAAAGGTCGCCGGTCAGTTCGGTCAGCAGCTTGACCTCCTCCCCGCCAAACGCATCCGGCTCGGCCGCATAGATGGCCAGCACGCCAAATGGCTGCCCGTTTTCGGGCAGGAGGGGGAGGGAGAGGCACGAACCGTAGCCACGCTCAATGGCATCGGCTCGCCAGGGGGCAAAGGCGGGGTCGGTCTGGATATGCCGGGTGACACCGGGGCGACAGGTTCGGACCGACGTGCCGACAGGTCCGCGGCCCCGCTCCGTATCGGCCCAGGTGATGTGGAGGCGCTCGGTGTAGCCTTCTTCGTAGCCCGCCTGGGCCACGGGGCGCACCGTTTTCGCTTCGTCGTGCTCGACCAGTCCGGCCCAGGCCAGACGGTAGCCCCCTGCTTCTACGACCAGGCGGCACGTTTCCTGGAGCAGGGCAATTTCGTCTTCTGCCCGCATGACAAGGTGGCCACACGCGCCAAGGGTCTCCAGCGCCCGGTTCACCCGTCGCAAGATGGTCTCCGACCGCTGCCGTTCGTGCAGTTCGGCCTGCAACGAGAGGGTCTTTTCCTGGACTTCTCGCTCCAGTTCGCCGGTGTGCAGGAGCACCCGCCCGGTCAGCGGACGGAGCAGGCGAGACATGCCGAATGTGCCGAGTGCCATCAACCCGACAATCACTCCCAGAATGATACTGACCTGTCGGTTGGCCGGGGCATAGACGGTTTGCGCGTCTACCCTGACGGCTATGGCCCACGGACTGCCCGCCACCGGCCCGTAGGCGACGAGGCTGGATTGGTCATCTTCGCATTCGAGGGTCAGGGTGCCGGTTTCCTGCTGCAACGCTCGCTGGAAGGCCGGGGCTATGGCCTGATGCAGCGGGTCGTTGACGGCGGCGGCTTCTTCGCAGCATGGTTCCGAAAAGAAGATCCGAACCTGCCCCTCGCGGAGGGTTCCCAGGAAGATATCCCCGGTCTCCCCCAGGATCTCCGAATCCTTCATGATGTCCTGGAGACGGCTGGTTTCAAAGACAACTATATCGGTGCCGATTCGTTCGGTTCCCTCGCGGATGGGTGCGCTGATAATGAGATACCAGGTTCCTTCAAAAGCTACGGGGTCGCATATCTCGATGTCTGACGAGGCTTCTGGCTGGTCGGGCCACCGCTCCGGCGGGATGGGCATATCCAGGACGGTGACGACCTCCCCATTGCGGTCAAACCGGACCATGCCCACGGCTTCGGGGGATTGCTCCAGGGCGTCGGCCAGTTTGGGATGGGTAAAGGTTATCAGGTCGTCCAGGGACATGGTGCCCTGGTTGTAGTCTTCCAGGGCGTGGCGTATCGCGCTCCGGCTCGTAATCTGTGAGGCGATGCCGGTGGTGCGCGAAAGGTACTCTTCGGCTGCCAGCGAGCGCGACCGGACCTCGCTTCTCAGGCTGCGCTCGGCATCGTCCCGAAGGTGCTGGTAAAGCGGAACGATGATAACCAGCGTGATGACGGTGCTGATTATTACGATGCCCAGGGCAGAATAGGTCAGGATAGACGTTTGTACACGTTCGGTGATGTTGTTCTGGGGCATGGGATAATGGTATCTCTGTGCTATTCTGACCGGGTCGCTCTCACGGCCTGTTCTGCCACCTCCGCGAAGGAACTGTCGGTCGTGGTCATTCCGCAGGTCTGCATATAGGGAAGCACCACCTTGACCAGGGCTGGCTTCAGCAGGAGCGCTTCCGATGGCTCATCGCGCCGGAACTGGTAGGACTGGCCGTCGTGCTCAATCACGAGATGGTCATCCGTCGTCCGGGTGGTGTAGGGAAGGTCGGGTATCTGGTCCTGACACGACCCGCAGTGGCGGGGAATGCGCGAATCCCTGGTTGCTGGCTGGCGACTGGCCTGCCACGCCTGTGCATACTGCTGCGGGGTGCAGCGGTAGACGGCGCGAAACCCGTCGCTGGTTGGTTCGCAGGCGAGGGTTATCATCCCCTCCGCTTCGGTGGCGCTGGCCCGAACCCATTCACCCACCGAGGCGGGGTCGTTTTCGTCGGGGGGGATGTAGACCTCCACCACACCAGGCTGCTGCGGGGACTGCCGCAGGTACGGCAATACCTGGCATCGCTCAACGCATTCGGGGGTGAAGATGGCGGTCAGTTCCTGGTTCAATGGTTTCTTCATGCTTCATTTCTCTTCTTTTTTCAACAGGGCGACACTCTCAATGTGCGGTGTTTGCGGGAACAGGTCCACCGGCTGGACGCTCACCAGGCGGTACCCCCCATCGAGCAGCACCCGCACATCCCGCGCCAGGATGCCCGGGTGACACGAGACATAGGCGAGGCGCGGGGTCTCGGCGGCGGCGAGGGTCTGGAGCACCAGAGGATGACACCCCCGCCGGGGAGGGTCGAGCACCGCCGCGGCAAACGGCCCGCCCTCCAGGTCGGGCAGGACCCGTTCAACTGAACCTGCGACAAACGAGACGTTGCCTACTCCGTTGTGGTGGGCGCTCCTTCTCCCATCGGCGACCGCTGATGCGTGCTCCTCGATGGCGACGACCGCTCCCACCTCACGCGAGAGGGGCAGCGCAAAGGTTCCCGCGCCACTGTAGGCGTCGAGCAACCGTTCATGCGCCTGGAGGTCCAGTCCATCCCGCACCACGTCGAGCAGCACCTCCGCCTGGGCCGTGTGGGTCTGAAAGAAGGTCTCGGGAGAGAGTAAGAAGGTCATCCCTCCCAGGTCTTCCCGCAGCATCACCGCGGGTGGTTCCGGTTCTGGTCCCGGCTCCTGCCTGCTCCCCGCCTGCGGAGACCGACGGGCGGGGGGAGACGCAAGGGCACAGCCGGTCAGGGCGTCCACGGTCGTCACCCACCGTTCGGCCAGGCGTTCCAGGCGGCCCGTCCTCGCCCCGTGGAGCACGGCAATCGCGGTGCGATGGGCAGCGCTCCCCCGCAGCGTCACCGCTTCCAGGTCGAGCGGGCGGTTGTGCGGGGGGTGGGGAGGCTCGCGCAGCACCTCCCGCAGCCCGGCCAATGCTTCGTTGAGCACCGGCAGCAGCAGCGGGTCTTCGGGCATATCCTGCACCCGGTGCGAACTGGCGGCGTAGTAGCCGATGGCAAACGAGGTTTCATCCTCGGCTCTGCGGGCGTGCAGGTGGGCAATGTTGCGGTAGCCCCAGGGATGGGCCGCGGGGAGCACGGGCGCAACCATCACCTGCTCCTGGGAGATGCCCCCTAGCCGGGCAAGCTGTTCCTGCACGATGTCCCGCTTGAAGCGAAGCTGCGCGTCGTAGGCAATGTGCTGCCACGGGATGTGGTCGGCTCCGGGCAGGCGCGGGGCGACCCGCTCCTCCGCGGGCGTCAGCACCTCAACGACGCGGCCCCGTGCGTAGGTTGGTTTGCAGGTTTCTAGCACCACCCGCACCCGCTCGCCGGGCAATCCCCCCCGGGCAAAGATGACGTATCCCTGGGAACGCCCGATGCCGTCGCCGCCCTGGGCCATCTGCTCGACGGATAGGTCAAGGAGGGTTGAGGGTAAAAGGGACGATGGACGGGAAACGGTACTCACAGTTTCCCCCATCCTATCAAGACCAGTATGAGTATCCCTGCCACAATGCGGTAGATGCCGAATGGGACGAAGCTGTTGGTGGCCACATAGCGCAGGAGCCAGGCGATACTTAGCCACGCCACGACCAGCGACACGACCATCCCCAGGAGGAGAAGCCCCATATCGCTCCCGGAGAGGGATGAGAGGCTGGTCAGCAGTTCGTAGACCGTCGCGGCCCCCAGGGTCGGGATGGCGAGGTAGAACGAAAAGGCGGTGGCGGTCTGGCGGTCGAGTCCTGCCAGCATCCCCCCGATGATGGAGGCTCCCGACCGCGAAGTGCCGGGTATCATCGCCAGCGTTTGCGCCAACCCGATGCCAAGCGCCTGAAGCAGCGAGATGTCTTGCAGGGTATGCACGGTGCTGGTGCGTTCGGGCAGACGCTCAACGACGAGAAAGATGATACCCCCCACGATCAGCGCGGCGGCGATGACCGGCGGCGAAAAGAGCACGGCTTTTATCCAGGAGTGCAGGAGCAACCCCAGGATGGCCGCAGGCAGGAAGGCCACCAGGATGCCAAGCCAGAATCGGCGCGTCTCGCCTGAGACGGGGAGGGCGCGGGCCTGCGCCAGCAGGTCGCGGGCATAGAACCCCCCCACCGCGATGACCGCACCAAGCTGTATGAAAATCTCGAAGGTTCCCTTCCGGGCCACCTCGAAGTCCAGCAGGTTGGTGGCGATGAGCAGGTGCGCGGTTGAGGAAACGGGCAAAAACTCCGTGACCCCTTCGAGGATGCCCAGTTCCAGGACCTTCCACCAGTCGAGGTGGGCAAACCCAAGCAGCGCCAACCCGATGAGGAAGAGTTCGACTCCAACTAGTATCAGCAGGAAGGCATGCCTCTGCATCGTTCGCTTCACGTATGTTGCTCCTGTCTGTGACCATTATACCAGATACGGGGGTCTGGCGGCGCGAACACTCCCCCTCGTCATGCGTTTGGTATCACCTGCTTGTGGCATCCGTCATCA
>DAOTUF010000321.1:0-8286 GCA_034437495.1 Chloroflexaceae bacterium
ACCCCCCGTGGTAGTCGTGCATGAACCCTTGTACCCACACTTCCCCGTGACCATTGGCGAGTGGCGCAACGAACTGGCGCAGCGCAGCGAGGTGTTCGGCCAGCCGGCGGGCTACTGGTGCTACGTGCGCCCCGGCCACTACCTCATCGGCGGGTGGGAGCAGGCCGACCCCGTCGAGACCATCACGCTGCCTGGCTTCTGGGTGGCGAAGCACCCCATCACGGTGCGGCAGTATCGCCAGTTCATGGAAGCCGGGGGCTACACCACCAGGCGCTACTGGACAGACAATGGCTGGACGTGGAAAGAGCGCGAGAAGCGCACCCAACCCGACTACTGGGGTGATGAGCAGTTCCGCGGCGACAGCCAGCCGGTCGTCAGCGTGAGTTGGTATGAAGCGGCGGCGTTTGCGGCGTGGCTGAGCCACCACCTCGCCAGCGGCCTGCCCCCCGGCTCCGCCATCCGGCTGCCCACCGAGGCCGAGTGGGAGGCTGCCGCGGCCTACGACGCGGCCGGGCGGCGGCGCACCTACCCCTGGGGCAATGAGACGGAGCCAACGCGAGACCTGGCGGATTTTGATGATGGCAGCGACCCGGACTGGCCCGCGCCCGTGGGCGAGCGGACGGCGGGAGCCGCGGCGTGTGGGGCACAGGAGATGGTGGGCAGCGTGTGGGAAGCAGCGAGCAGCAGCCACGACGCCTACCCTGCGGGGGGTGGAGTGCTGGTCAAGGATTTTCAGGCGAACCGCGCAGATGTGGTGTACCGGGGTGGGTCGTGGCGGGATGATAGAACATACGTTCGCTGCGGCTCGCGCGACTGGCTCCTCCCGTTCGGCAGGTACCTCTTCGGGGGCTTTCGGTTGTTCCTCCCCTCGAACGTACGTTCTGGGTTTCTGGGTTCTGAATCCTGAATCCTGATTTCTGACCATGCGGAAGTTCTAAGCAGCCGGTGGGTGGCGGAGGGAGTGGGGGATGCAAGGGGGCAGTGCCCCCTTGCCCGTCACAAAAATTTTTTGGATACAAACGGGTGTTCTTCTCCTGGTTCCCCGCTCACGCCTCGTCCACGGCCCCGCGCTCGGCAAAGAATTCTCGCAGCGGGCCGACCCGCCCCTCGCCGCGGACCTTCCAGTAGTGTTCCTGCTCCAGGCCGCGGGCCCCGCCCATCCGCATCCCCTGGCAGTTCATCCGCACATCCAGCACGCGGAGGCGCTTGCCGAACGAAGGACTGGACGGGTTGGTGTCCCAGATGACCATCTCGCCCACCCCGCCGCCGACGAGGGAGGCCCCATCGGGGCTGAAGCAGGCCGACCACAGCGAAGGGAACGACGCCACCTGCGTCCAGTGGCTCGTGCTCCAGAGGCCGGAGGTGTGCCCCCCCACCGAGGCAATCGCCGCGTAGCGGCCATCGGGCGCAAAGGCGATGCCGCGGGTGAAGTAGTCGTCTTCGGCCTCGATGCTCCCCTCCGTCAGGATGGCCTGAAACTGGTAGGTGTCGGTGGACCAGAGCGTCACGCGGGCCCCCTCCAACCCCGCCAGCAGCAGCGAGCCGTCAGGCGAATAGCCCACCGAAAAGACCTTCTTGCCCCGCGGTTGCAACATGTGCCCCTTGACGGCCAGCGAAGCCGCGTCCAGAATGAAGACATTCCCATTGTGGCACCCGACCGCCAGTTCGGAGCCGTCGGGGTGCAGCGCCAGGCAGGAGATGGTGCTATCGGTGGCCTGGAGGGTCGAAACAATGCGGGCCTGGTCGGGGTCCACGCGGCTGATGCTCCCATCCTTGCCCGCGACCAGCAGCGACGTTCCCCCGTCAATCCAGCACATTCCCCGCGCATAGGTCGCCCGCAGGCCCGGTATCGTCACCTGGTGCCAGTCGCTCGTGTCCCAGAGGCAAATCTGGTTGCCCTCGCCCACGGCTCCGAGCAGCGCCCCCGTCGGCGCAAACGCAATGTGCAGCATGTGGCCGCTGCCCCACCGCAGATGCCGCACCTCCTCGAAGGAGTGGGCGTCCCAGATGCGGACGATGCCGTCTTCGCCCCCGCCGGCCAGCCACCGCCCATCGGGACTCCACGCCACCGAAAAGACCCGCACCGTCTCTTCGACCACGGCGTCCACCAGGTCCGCTTCGCGCAGGTCCGCGCCGGTCAGGGTGCAGAGCGAAAGGTTAGACTTGCGCAGGCACGCGCCATACAGGTTGGCTCCGCTCAGGTCGCTCCCGCTCAGGTCGGCCCCGGCCAGCACCGTATGCGCCAGGTCCGCCCCCGCGAATGCCTCCCCGAGCATCCGCAGGAGCGTGGCGGCGTTGCCCCCGATATACCGCACCTGCTCCGGGGTCTTCTTGTGGGTTTCGGCTATGATGCGCCACAGCCGCTCCGTGGCGTGGTCGGCCATCATTCCGGGCAGCAAATCCCCGATGGCGCTGTGCTGGTAGTCTTTGAGCGCCACGGCCCCGAAGGTTTCGGCCAGTTCTCCCATCGTCTTCTGCGGGATGGCCAGTTCGCACAACCGGGTCTCAGTCCCACAGTAGACATCCAGAAAGGTCTGCGCCAGGCTCCCCAACTCTGCCGCAAACTTGTAGGCAACAAAATATTCCGCCAGGCTCTTGTGGGCAAACTCGTAGTACCCGGCGGCGTTGCGCCGCAGCAAGGTCTGATGGCGCAGGTCATAGTCCCACGTATCCAGTTCATACTGGTTCTGCACCCGCTCGCCAAAGAACGCCCGGATGCGGTGGGGGATGTCGCTGTAGTGAAACTTCAGTTCACCGCTCCGTATCATCTCCCAGGCCAGTTCACACAGGAAGTAGAGCTTGTCCGCCGTGGTCGAAAAGGTGCGCTGCGTGCCGATATTGCGCAGCAGGAGCGCATTTGTTGCGTAGAGGTAGACATGGGCGGGGCGTTCGAGGCTGGTTTCTCCCCCCTCTTGCAGTGCCGCAAGCAGCAGTTCAATCTGCCCGGGCTTGCGGGCCATCTCCGCGAGGCGGGGGGATTGCAGCAGCCGTTGGGCCAGCGCCGGCCCCTCCTTTGCTCCCAGGCGCAGCGTAATCACCCGGCGAACCTGCTCATCGTGGAAGGGTTCCAGGTAGAGCACCTCGAAGCGGGGGGGGGCGAGCATAATCATTCGCCGCTCGTGCTCCCCGCTGCCGACCAGCGGCCCCGATGCGCGGGACCAGCGGAAATACTCCGTGCGGCTCGTCAGCAGCACCTTGCTGTTCTCCGCCACCAGGTCGGCCAGCTTCCAGAAGGTGTCCACCACGGTCTGGTACTCCTCCTGTCGGGACATCTCATCGAAGCCATCGAGAATGAGCAGCAGCTTGCCACAGCGGTTCACCTCTTCGAACACCTTGAACGCGCTGCCAATCAGGGGGAGCTTGTAGGTTTCGAGCAGCGCATCGTTGATAAGCTGCTGCATGCTCGTCGTACGGGCAAAGTCGCGCAGGGTGATGAGCAGGGGCAGCCGCTCGTGCACCGGGTCTTTGAGGTAGCGCTTGAGCTGGCGGTCGGCGTAGTGGCGGCAGAACCAGGTCTTGCCCGTGCCAAACGCCCCCAGAATGGTCAGGTGGCTCTTGCCGCGCTCGTTGAGCCAGATATCCACGTAGTCGTCCAGGCTTTCGTAGCGCTTCTTCACCGTCTCGCGGTCGCCCGGCCCGAACTCCTGCTTGTAGCAGCGCAGGTCCACATAGAGGTTCAGGAGGCGTTCTTTCTCGACCAGCGCGGTCAGGGCATCGAAATAGGGTCCCCAGATTTGCTGCTGCAAGAACTCCGCCAGGGTGAAGATTTCGACCGCGTCGTACTCCTCCTCGTCCCCCCGCTGGCGCACCACGTCGGGCACGCGGCGGTCGCTGATGAGCCACCCCTGGGGGGTGCGGCGGTCGAGGGTCTTTTCCAGCGCCTCCAGGTGGGCAACCTTGATCTGGCCGCTCACGCAGCGCACCCGCACGTGCTGACGGACGGTTCCCAGGTCAATCTTGGCCAGCATCTCGACGGTGGCTTCCTCGCAGGGCTGCGGCAGGGTGACTTCGTAGCGGGTGGCCCGCAGCCAGGTCCGCACCTCGTCGGCCAGGTCGAGCAGGGGGCCGCGCTGCTGGATGGCCTGAAAAGCCTGGACGACCTCGGCAGGCAGCACGTCTTCCCGCTCATAGGCTTCCACCCCGGAGTCGGTATCTATATGGATAGGGATGCCGTTCATGCGCAGGATGCTGAGCACGGGCGCGTTGCGGCTCTGAAACTCGGTGATGAAGGCGTCGTGAACAAATGACCCATACTGTCTGGCATCATCCACGTGCAGAAACGTGATGAGGCGGACGACGTTTCGGGCGGTGAAGATGGCGCGGGAGCGGCTGTGCAGCCACCAGTAGGCCACGTTGCGCGGGTCCAGGACATAGCGGTTGATGGTCTCGATGCTGACCCGATTCACCTCAATGTCCAGTTCGCTGGCAAGGCGGAGCAGCGCCACGACGAGCTGTTTGCGCCCGCCGGGGTCGAACTTGAAGGTGAGCGGGCAGTCGGTGATGGGCAACCCCGTATGGTACTGGCACACGTCCACCAGGTCGTCCACCAGGTCCCGGGGAATGGTCATCGCCGCGGGGCCGAGGTCGGTTTCCCCGGTCTGGCTGGCATACTCAATCCAGGCCGCCGAAAGGTAGTGGTGGTTCTTGCGGATTTCCTTCTGCTGCGCCACGTCGTAGTCATAGGACGTTGGGGGGGAGCCGGTGGGAAAGGTCACATCAAACCGGGCGCCCATCTGCTCGGCGCGCTCGCGCACCTTCGGCAGCGCCACCACATCGCACTGCATACCGATATCGTGCAGGTAGATACCCGCCAGGAGGAGGTACATTTCGTGGTCGGAGAGGTTGCGCCCGTCGTTGGCCTCCAGCAGGCGAGCCGCAAACCCCATCAGCCGCTTGCAGTAGTCCGGGCCGTGGTCGGTGCCATCCTGGATGATGCGGGCAGCTTCGGCGTTCCAGATGTATTCCACCACATGGCGGATGGAAACGAGGCTGGCCCGGAGGGTCGGGGCATTCACGCGGGCGCGAAGCTGGCTTTCCACGTCGGGCGGCCCTTCGGCAAACGCTTCGGAATGGGTCAGGGGAACCTTGCGCTGGCGGGCATACTCCTGCAATGCCTGGAGCAGCTGTTCATACCCCTGACGGTCGAAAAACAGCGGCTCGTGTCGGTGGGCAAGGGAGGCGATAGGTTCGGGAAGTTCGCAGGCTTCCAGGTGGAGCGGGATAAAGAGCACCGACCCCTCCGGTCGTTCAAGGGCGCTCTCCAGCATCAGCCGGACTTCTGAGGAGTGGGAGCGGGAGCGGACGAGGAACATGGTCGAAAGGCACACCATGATCACATCGGAGGTGCGGACCGCTTCGAGGGTCTGGCGGCTCCAATCCTGTCCTGGCAGGACTTCTTCCTGGTCAAACCATGGAATAATCCCGTCGGCGCGGAGCCGACGATACAGAAGGCGCACCGTCGAGCGGTCATCGGCTGCATAGCACAGAAAGATGCGGAGTGGGGAGAGCGATTCCGGTTTGTTTGTTATAACCATAGGGCAAATCTTCCGATAGTCTTTCGCCGTTACGCGGTTTCATCCACAGGTTCAGGAGGGGCGGCACTCGTCATTCGAGTAGGCATCACTCGTCACTCATTATTCAGTATGCGATGGGCAGTGGGACGAAGCGGGACCGAACCGCTCCACGATGCGCCGTATCAAGGCCGTGGTCGAGTTCCCCGCCCGGTAGGGCAGCACGACGACCTGCCCGCCATAGGCTCGCACCACCCGCGCCTCGGGCAGCCGGGCCTCGTCGGGCAGGGGCGAGGTGGACGTTGCCCGGTCCGGTGCGCTCGCATAGTCTCCCCCCTTGACATAGACCTCGGGCCGCAGGGCTTCGACCAGAGCTTCTGCCGTGGGTTGCTCGAAGACCGTCACATAGTCCACGCAGCGCAGGGCTGCCACCATCGCTGCGCGTTCCCCCTCGGGCACGAGCGGGCGGAGCGGCCCCTTGATATGCCGGGTCGAGGCATCGCTGTTCAGGCCGACCACCAGCACATCGCCCAGGGAGCGTGCCTGCTCCAGGTAGGAGACGTGGCCGGAGTGGAGCAGGTCAAAAACTCCGTTGGTCAGCACCAGCCGCCGACCATTGCGCTGCCATCCTGGTCGCAGGGTTTGTAGCTCTGCAAGCGAAACCAGCCCCATCGTGTCTGCTCGCTTCTCCGGAGAACCCGGAAAATCAGGGTATAGAGATAAACGTCCCTTCCCCTGGAATTGACATGGACCCTGGGGAGAGGTACCGACCGTTGCCGTGGTCGGGTGCTGGAAGGAGTTCCCCGTTTCTCCAACCACCCGGCCCCTTCTCCCCTCTGGCCCTGTGATTGTACCATGGATCGAGGTCTCTTCGGACGCTCCGGACCGTTCCGTTTTCCAGGGAGGTGCGGTATAATAGGGATTACCATCTGAAGATGTTCGGTCCTGTTTCATAATCTGGTCTGGGGGAAACCGATGCGACTATCTGAAGATAAAGTGCGCCGCCTTGCCGAGCGGGTCCACGATGAGTTGTCCCAACAGGGGTTGGTCGCCTACAAAGAACAACCGGGAGCGAAACGTGGCGTCGGGCGGGCGGCTCGTGTCAAGCAAATCTATGCGTTCATTGTGGAGGATCTGAGACGGGAAGAAGAGGTGGACCAGGAGGTTGAGCAGATTCTCAACAGCTACAGCCGCGACATCAAGGGCACGGAGCGCGATATCCTGTTTCGCAAGCACAAGGAAGAGGTAGCCCGCAAGAAGGGGTATATTCTGTGAGCACCGCGGTGAGCGCCGGTGAATCCTCTGCCGCTCACCCCTGCCCCTGCCGCGGGGCCAGCGCAAAAACGGCCCGCCGGACCGTAGAGGAGAGGAACGCGTTCCTCATCCTCTCGTTCCAACAGGCTCACCGCAACGGTGGGAAGAAGTCCCGTGTTCAGTCGTTCATTATGCGGCCATCTGGTTGCGGTGCTATTCGGCGGCGTAGCCTTCCAGCGCCGATTGACAGTCGTCGTGAATCCTGAAGAGCGTGTCGAAGCGGCTCTTGCGAAAGATTTCGCTGATTTGTGGCTGCAACCCGCAGAGGCGCAGGTCCCCACCCAACGACTGCACCGCTTTGAGGTTCGTGAGCAGCATCCGCAGGGCCAGGCTCGCCACAAAATCAACCCCACTCATGTCTGCCAGTGCCTTGCCTTTGTGAGCAGTGGTCGCCTCTGAAAGTTTGTTTTCAATCGCCGCAACGCCGACTGCATCGAGGCGGCTTGGGAGTTTAATGACCAGAACATCACCGACCTGTTCTACGTCCACGCTTTGAACCCCTTTCCATCGTAATTACTCGTATCAGGTGCCGTTTTCACCAACTACCATGATGATACACAGGTATGAGTGCTATTATAGCACGCTTATCTTTCTCTTCGAACACCCCCCGGCTGAGAACCCGTTCAACCGTTCAACCGTTCAATTCAATCAGAGCGTTTCACCACCAGCAAGGTAATATCGTCCGCCTGGTCTGCGCCCGCTGCATAATCATCAATGGAGTGGACCACCAGCGAAACCAGGTCCACCGCGCTGGCCTCGGTGTGTTCGCGCAGCAGGGTCATAAACCGCTCATCTCCATAGGGCTGCCCCTGGGGGTTCATGGCCTCGGTCACGCCGTCGCTGAAGCTCACCAGGATATCGCCAACCTCCAGGGTGACTTCGTGGGCGTCATAGACCTGTTCTTCGATAATCCCGATGGGGAGCGCCGTACTTTCCAGTTCCCGCACCTTCTCGCCACCCGGGGGGATGAGCAGGGGAGGGTTGTGCCCGGCATTGACGAACATCAGGCGACCGGTGGACGGCTCCAGGAGGCCATAGAAGACTGTGACGAACATGTTGCTCTCCCCGTGCTCTCTGGCGGTATAGTCGTTGGTAAACCAGAGCGCCCCGGAGACAATAGCATCGAGGTTCAGGAAATCCCCATCCTGCTGGAAGGCCCAGGGAGCCTGGGAAGACGCCCGCAGCAAACTGCGCGTGAGCGCGACAAACATCGCCGCGGGAACCCCCTTGCCGCAGGCATCCGCCACCACCAACCCCACCCGTCCGCCCGGGAGTTCGATACAATCGAAGAAGTCGCCGCCAATGGCCTGCGCCCCGCGGTTGAACGCCGCGACCTGCCACCCCTCGGGTTGGGGGATTTTGCGCGGCAGGAAGAACTTCTGGATACGGCGGGCAACCGCTAGCTCTTCCTGAATCCGGTTGTAGTGGATCAGTTCTGCCTGCGCCGCCTTCAGATCCTCGT
>DAOTUF010000322.1:0-2978 GCA_034437495.1 Chloroflexaceae bacterium
TGAAGAAAGCCGCGCCCATCTGGGCATCGAAACACAGCGCCAGTGGTCGGAGAAGGCCATTGCGCGAACTACCCCGCTGCTACTTGGATTGTTTTCGCTGGTGACGCTGCTGGCCCATACGTTTCTCCAGGGCGCAGCTCTGCCGGTTCGCGAGGCAGCATGGTATATGAGCAAGCGATTGCCCACGTTTTCCGATACGCTGGCCTTTGTGCGCCAGAAACTCTGGCCAGTTGCTTTTTTTGGTACATCACAGGAAAAAGGCGATGTCATCGAAATTCCGCGCTCCCTGTTTGACCGGTTGACGGAGACGGTTGCCTATGCGACCTGAAATGGATAAAGTCGAACTTAGAGACTGTCTGAAAAGGGTCTTTCATGCCAGACGACGCATCATCACCTGAATCAGTGCCAGATAAATCCAGGCTTCACTACTCGTGGGCAAGACTTCATAGTCCATGCTCAAGCGACGGCACCGGGTCAACCATGCAAAGGTCCGTTCCACGACCCACCGTCGCGCCAGCAACACAAATCCTTTGGAACCTTCAGAGATGGGGCGAATGCTCCAGGCCTACCTGGAGGAGCGGTTCCTGGAGCCGGTGCTGTTCCTGTACGGCGGCACGCCCAATGCTGCTAAGCGTTTACCATGCCGCATCAGGATGCCTCCAATCGTGGGTGTTTTCGGGTCGTCTGGTCCGGTGGGTCAGCAGTACCAGCGGACCATTCCGATGGCGGGTCTGCTCCGTCGGCCTCGGTGGTCGGCAGGTCATCCCCCACGCCCAGTTCGGTCAACACCGCCTGCCGCGCCAGATGCCGATCCCCGCGCAACGTCGAATAGGCACGACGGCGATAGCGCACCTTGCGCGGCTCATGCGCGACTTTCCAGGGTTGGTACGGGAGCCGATCCCCGCGCCAGGCGGTCCAGCACGTACGTGTGGGGGTCGGTCGTTTGCCAGACCCAATCTGGTACCCCGCTCCCCAACGTATCACGGATGCGTCGCCAACAGCGGGCAAAGCTCAACGGTTGGGGGCGGAGATGCGCGTGCTGTGCTGCCCGCAGGATCAGTCCACCGATCAGGTGGTAGGTCAGCAAGCCCGCCGCCAGTTCCAGACGGAACATCGCGGCGCTCCGCACCGCAAAGGTATCCATTTCGAGCGTCGCCTTGATATGGCGATAGTTCAATTCGACCTGCCAGCGTGCCCCATACAACGCCGCGATCTCGGCCACGGGATACGTGGTCGCATCGCGCAAGGTGGTGAACAAATACCGGTCTTTGGGCCGGAAACCCTTCTTTTCCAACCGGAGGTACCGGATCCGTCCCGCGACCGGCTCCCGCGGCAGGGTCGGATCGGTCTTCCCGGAGGGCATCCAGGTCACGTCCCACGCGCTCCCCGACGAGATCGTCCCGTCAGGGTCCACGGTGTGCCGCAGCGCATGAAAGCGGACAGCCTGCAACCGCACCACCAGGTCATGCCCGCTGGCAACGGTCACGTGCGCGACCAGATAAATGTCGAAGTTTGCATCGCCCACCTCCCCCGCTCCCGGCGCATCCTGTGCGAGCACCGAGCGCACCATGGCTTGCTCGCTGGTGGTCTGAGGGCCTTCGGGGTATCCGATGAGCATCTGGGTATAGAGACAACACGTCGCCACCGAACGCACGGGGATCCAGGAAGCGATACCATGCTGATTTTGCGCTCGCCCATACGTCTGATCGAGGTCGTCCGTGCCGAGCCGACCGAAGGTGGGGCCATCGAGCAAGCGCACCCGATGGCCCTTCCAGGTCTGCTCGGCAGCGGGCAGGAGCGCGGTCAGGACGCGCCAAACCTGGCGGATGCCCCACTGGACGAGAGACCGGGGAAGCCGCTTGCGGGACTGACTGCAGGCCGAGGTGCTTTCCGAGGTGAGGCGGGCCGAGACCGGGTCGGCGTGGGGATCGAGGTGGTCTGCGGCGCCGGTATGCAGATGACTGACCACTTCATCCAGGGTGTGATCGCGGCTGAGCCGCTGAACGACCAGGCTCCAGAGGGTCAACAAGGGCGTGAAGATGCTCCAGTACAACTGATACGGTAGCCGCGCCTGCTTGATCCAGCTTTGCAGAAGGGGACGCGAGAAGCATTCGCCGAAGATGGGGAAGAGCATTTCGGGCGTGGGTGGTATCATTGGGGAAGGGGGGGTCATCGAGCCTCCTTTGTTCAGGCCGGGCATCTGGGGAGAGGTTCCCGGTTCATCGTTTCCTGGAGGATGAGGATACCAAATGACCGGGAGATGGACCAGTCAGCCCCAGAGAGATACCGCATTCCCACGCGGGATAAGGACAACGCTGGCAAACGCTTAGCAGCATTGGGGGTGACGGTCCCAGCGGGGGACATTATTCTCCCTGTCTGAAACATGGCAAAAATGGCAATTGCTTCTGGGGAAACTGGAGGAGGTAGGGGGCGTCGAACCCCTGTCCACCTATGCTGATTTTCAGGATTTAGTATAACACATTGCAGAGTTTCGTATAACATGTACTGAATGGCGTCCTAATGCCCTAAACCGATACTGCAAACAATTACACGTGCCTTGTAGCATATACACCGAATTAACATCAGTCAGGTCAAAAGAGAAGAACGTATATTCTACAGCTATTTGGCTTGCAATGAAGGTATATCGCCCCTCAGTTTGTCGTCATCGGTTCGCACGAACTGCTCAAACCGATGTTTTCACCATTTTTTAACCATTTCGATGGATTGCACGCTTGCAAAACCTTTTACAGTATACCATGCAACCAGAACACCTCGCACCATACGCTTCTCCATCCTGACCTATCCCTGCTGCTTGGCCGTCTTGAAGGTGCGGCCCATCTCCTCGTGGAGCCAGCGCAGGCGAGGGTGATGCTTGTTGTCGGCAAGGGCTTCATTGAACCAGAGTTGTCCCACATCTTGCTTGATGCTGCGCGTGTGCTGGCGCATCGCCTGCCGCACATCATCGGTGCGTAGCGCAG
>DAOTUF010000323.1:0-7488 GCA_034437495.1 Chloroflexaceae bacterium
CGCAGTTCGACCCGCGTTGGCGAGGTGGGGAATGGCAATCAGGTGGAGGTCCTGTGTGTGGACCCGGTCGCTGCCGATGACCGGGTGTGGCTGTGGGTGCGATATGGGGACCTGGAGGGGTGGATGAGCAGCCGCCACCTCAGTATCCAGGGCGATGTTCCCGATGACCGCTATGCCGGCGAGGTGTGCGGGCAGGCGCGGGTGGTTGAGGTGACAGCCCTCTCCATCCGAGCACAACCGACCCGCAATTCGACCCGCGTTGGCGAAGTCAGTCAGAACCGGACGGTGGACGTGCTCTGTGTTTCGCCGGTGGCTGCCGATGACCGGGTGTGGTTCCGCGTGCGGAGCGGGGCGGTTGAGGGATGGATGAGCAGTCGCTACCTACAACTGGAGGAGTGAGTGTGTATGAGTGACTATGCTGACCTTGAACTGGGGTTGCACCGCCGGGACGCAGAAAACTTTGCGGTAGAGATGCGCTTTAACGACCCGCAGAGCGACACGGATATCCGCCTGTCGCGGCGCGAACCGCTGCTCGTCCAGTTCGACCTGGAGGCGCTGCGCTCTGTGGCTTCCGATGCCGCAGCCTATGGGGAGAAGTTGAGCCAGAGCCTCTTTGCCGTTCCCGAGGTGCGGACCGCCTTCGGGCAGGCCCGCAGTGCTGCGCTCGCGCAAGACCGGGTGCTGCGGCTGCGGTTGCTCATCGGGCCGAGCGCCCCCGAACTCCACAGCCTGCGGTGGGAAACCCTGCGTGACCCGCAGGACGGCAGTATCCTGGTGACGGGTGAATACCTGCTCTTCTCGCGCTACCTGAGCAGCCTGGACTGGCAACCGGTCCGGCGGAAGGCGAAGGGCGACCTTCGGGCGCTCGTGGTGATAGCCAACCCGACCGATGTCAGTGACTACCAGCCGGGCAATCGGGTGCTGACCTCCATTGATGTGAACGGGGAACTGGAGCGGGCGCGGCATGGTCTGGGCGATATCCCGGTGACGGCCCTGGGTGCTGACAGCCGTGCTACCCTGCCCAACCTCATGGCGCAGGTGCGCGAGGGCTACGATATCCTCTATCTCGTCGCGCATGGGGCGCTGGTGCAGGGGGTGCCGCACCTCTGGTTGGAAGATGAGCAGGGAGCCAGCGTGGTCACGCCGGGGAGCACCCTGACCACCGCCATTCGAGAGCTGCGCCACCGGCCCACCCTGGTCGTGCTGGCCTCGTGCGAGAGCGCTGGCACTGGCGAGGAGGCCCGCAGCGATGATGGGGGAGTGTTGGCCGCGCTCGGGCCGGGGTTGGCAGAGGCGGGCATCCCGGCGGTGCTGGCGATGCAGGGCAGCGTGACGATGCAGACCATCGCGGACTATATGCCCGTCTTTTTTCAGGAATTGCAGCGCGACGGGCAGGTGGACCGGGCCGCGGCAGTGGCGCGGGGAGCCGTGCGCAAGCGCCCGGACTGGTGGATGCCAGTGCTGTTTATGCGCCTCAAGAGCGGGAGTGTCTGGTATGTGCCCGGGTTTGCCAGCGACCGGGCCGACTTTGACCGCTGGCCTGCGCTGCTGCGGCACATTCGGCGCAAACGCTGCACCCCCATCCTCGGGCCGGGAGTCACCGAACACCTGCTCGGGTCGCACCGCGAGATTGCCCGCCGCTGGGCCGAGACCTTTGATTTTCCCCTGGAGCCGCACGCACGGGACGACCTGCCCCAGGTATCCCAATATCCTGCCGTCAAGCAGCGTGAGCGGTTTTTTCCCCATGAAGAATTGCAGGACTACCTGCGCAAAGAGATCCTGCGCCAGTATCGTGAGGACCTGCCGGAGGCGCTGCACCAGGAGTCGCTCGGGGTGCTGATGGAGGCCATTGGAAAGCTCCACCGCGAACGGAGCACGGTGGAGCCGCACCGGGTGCTGTCTCGCCTGCCCTTCCCGACGATTATTACGACCAATATGGACAGCCTCATGGAGCAGGCGTTCGTTGCCGCGGGCAAAAAGCCCCAGGTGATATTTTGCCCCTGGAACACGTATATTGAGCGCAACTACGAGATGGACGACGCGGACCCCGACGTGGACCACCCCCTGATGTATCCGCTCTTCGGGCGTATCGAGGAGCCAGAAACCATGGTGCTCACCGAGGATGATTATTTTGATTTCCTCATCGGGGTGACGCACAACCGCGACTTGATACCAGGTATCATCCGCCGGGTGCTGGCTGACACGGCGCTGCTCTTTCTGGGGTTCGAAATAGACGACTGGAATTTTCGGGTGCTCTTTCGGAGCATTATGAACCAGGAGAGCGGCAACCGCCTGCGAGACTACACCCACATTGCGGTGCAGATTGACCCGGAAGACGGACTGGTGCTGGATGCCAAAGGGACCCGCGAATACCTGGAGTCCTATTTTCAGGGCGCGTCTATCAGTATCTATTGGGGGAGCGTTGAAGACTTTATGAAGGACCTTCACGAGCGCACCGAGGCCGGTTCTCAGTCAGGACCATAATATCCGATATACCTTGCCGTGACCACGCCCCCTACCAGACCCGTCATTCTCCCATAACCCGACCTTCATGTTTCTTTCATTCAATTCTCTGGTTTTGCCTCGTACAATAGAGGCAGATGCGAGAAGAAACCAGCCATAGGAAATGAAAGACGAAAGGAGATGAAACGATTATGGAGATGACGGGAAACTATCAGGCGTTGGCACAGGCGATTGTTCTGGCGGCGATGGAAGATGCCCAGGGTGACGGGCCGGAAGCGTTGATGGCAAGCCAGTGGCTTGAGCATGTTGATTTTGAGCTGATTGGACTGGCGAATGTGCCGGTTCAGGTTGGGGAACCGCTCACACAGGCAGGCAGCGACGGTTGCTAACCGAACGAACGCATCTTTATCTTTACCTGGAAAGCGGGAAACACCATTGCCATTTGAAATGAGAGAAAAGCTGACTGATGCTACAAACGCCGCGAATCCCCACCCATTACAAACCTGTGATATTGGCGAAAGAAAATGAGTTTTCGTGGGGATTCGGAGCGTTTGTGGTCCATTTCTGATACGTTCCACCGAATCCGAATCTGGTCTCGCTATGAATGATGATACCCTACAAATCAAACCCTCCCCCAGATTTTGAACCTGCGGGAGGGTTTACGCGGGAGGCGTTGTCGCCTTACCCTGGCAGCAAGTCAGGCAACAGAGCTACGGTTGCTCAAAGACTGACGTCCCGTTGACCGTGACCATGGTGAGCTTCTCGATAGCCCGTTCCCGCACCGGGTCGGGCAGCGGCACATAGCCCAGTTCCCGCGCCGTGGCCGAGCCTTCCGTCAGCGTCCAGTAGAGGAAGTCCGTCAACGCCTGGGACCTGGTCTCGTCGGCCATCTCCGCCCGCACCAGCATCCAGGTGAATCCAGCGATGGGGTAGGCGTTCTCCCCTTCGGGCGGGTTGACGATGTTCATGCGCAGGTCGGCGGGCATATCTGCCAGGAAGCCGGCGGCGGCTTCGCTCGTCGTCTCAAGCGATGGAGCCACGTAGCTGCCCGCAGCGTTCTGGATGGCCGGGGCCGGCAGGTCGTTGGCCAGCGCATAGATCAGTTCGACGTAGCCGATGGCTCCCTCAGTCTGCTTGACCGCCGACGCCACCCCCGGGTTATTCTCCTCCCCGGTGCCGACCGGCCATTCGACCGTCTTCCCGGCCCCCACCTGGGTGGCCCACTCCTCGCTGACGCTGCTCAGGTAGTTGGTGAAGATGCTGGTCGTGCCGGAGTCGTCCGTCCGATGCACCACCGCGATGGGAAGATTGGGCAGCATCGCATTCGGGTTGTCCTCGGCAATGGCCGGGTCGCTCCAGTTGGTGATATTGCCCAGGAAGATGCCCACCAGCGTGTCGGGCGAGAACTTCAGGTCGTCCACATCGGGCAGGTTGTAGGTCGTCACGACCGCGCCGAGCACGGTGGGGATGTGGAAGACCTCGCGCCCGTATTCCGCCAGTTCCTCATCGCTGATGTACTCATCGGTGCCGCCAAAATCGGTGACATCGCTCAGGAAGTTTTCGATGCCCTGACCGGAGCCGACCAGCTGGTAGTTGATCTGCACGCCCGGGGCGAAGTCCTGGTATTCATCGATCCAGCGCTGGTAGAGCGGGGCAGGGAAGCTTGTCCCCGCACCATTCAGAATGACTTCCAGGTCGCGCGGCTGCCAGTCCGAGGCGGTCTCTCCCGCCATGGTCGCCGTGCCGGTCGTGGGGGTTGTCGCTGCGGGCGGGGTTTCCATCATGGTTGGCTCCTCCGCTTCTTCTGGCACTTCGAAGACCGGGGTCCCGTTGACCGTGACCCTGGTGAGCTTCTCGACAGCCTTCTCCTGCACCGAGTCGGGCAGCGGCGCATAGCCCAGTTTCTCCGCCGTGGAAGGCCCTTCCGTCAGTACCCAGTAGAGGAAGTCCGTCAACGCCTGGGCCCTGGTCTCGTCGGTCATCTCCGCCCGCACCAGTATCCAGGTGAATCCAGCGATGGGGTAGGCGTTCTCCCCTTCGGGCGGGTTGACAATGTTCAGGCGCAGGTCGGCGGGCATATCCGCGAGGAAGCCAGCCGCGGCTTCGCTCACCGTCGCCAGCGATGGAGCCACGTAGTTACCAGCCGCGTTCTGGATGGACGGAGCCGACAGGTCGTTGGCCAGCGCATAGATCAGCTCGACATAGCCGATGGCTCCTTCGGTCTGCTTGATCGCCTGGGCTACCCCGGGGTTCTTCTCTCCTGCAACCCCGGTGGGCCATTGAACTGATTTGCCTGAGCCGACCTGGGTGGCCCACTCTTCGCTGACACTGCTCAGGTAGTTGGTGAAGATGCTGGTCGTGCCGGAGCTATCCGACCGATGCACCACCGTGATGGGAAGATTGGGCAGCATCGCGTTCGGGTTGTCCTCGGCAATGGCCGGGTCGCTCCAGTTGGTAATCCTGCCCAGGAAGATATCCACCAGCGTGTCGGGTGAGAACTTCAGGTCATCGACATCAGACAGGTTGTAGGCTGCCACAACCGCACCGAGCACGGTGGGGATATGGAAGACTTCGCGCCCGTATTCCGCCAATTCCTCATCGCTGATGTACTCATCGGTGCCGCCGAAGTCGGTGATATCGCTCAGGAAGTTCTCGATACCCTGACCGGAGCCGACCGGCTGGTAGTTGATCTGCACGCCCGGGGCGAATTCCTGGTATTCGTGGATCCATTGCTGGTAGAGCGGGGCGGGGAAGCTTGCTCCCGCGCCCTCCAGGATGACATTCAGGTCGCGCGGCTGCCAATCGTCTGCTGCCCCCGAGGGGGTAGTCATAGCGGGGGAGACGGTGGGGGCAGTGGTTGCTGCCATCATTGGTGTTGGAACATTGGTGGGATTTTCCATCGCTGCCGGTGGTGCTGTTGGCACGATTTCGTCGCCTTCTTCTGTACACGCGGCAAGAACAGATATGAACAAAGCCAGGAGCATCAACAGAGCTACGTAGTGCTTTCCTTTGGCGAACATGTGAAGATTCCTCCTCCGTAAACTTGAGTCTGTTATCTTCTTACGACCTACCATTCCAGATGGGTTCAAACTTCCTATCGTCTCTTTCCTTCCTTGTATCCTGCTGGTTTCGGTCAGTCCCTCACCTCCTCTCTTCCCTATGGCCTGGAAGGTGGGGGGGGGGATTCCTGACACACCCTGGATGGTCACGGACCCTGGTAGGACGTGAACGATTCCCGGAAAGCCAGAAAGACACCCCCCCCCCTTCCGTCCTTGCACATTGTAGAGGCAGGTTGTCATTCTCTGCAAATACGACAAACCAGATGCCTATTAAGCAAACAGTGCTATCATAGCCACCCCTTGTCAAATCATCTGTAAGAGTTATGTTCATCTCTATCACGGCTTGCTCTCAGAAGAGAGAGCAGGACACCCCCGGACGCCACTGGAACCCCGTTTTCAGCAAGGAGCAGTGCGGGCGAGCAGGGGGGATAGCTGTTCCGCCAGCGCCTCCCCCCACGGTCGCAGCCCTATCCCCAATGCTGCCCCCGCCACATTCGCAAGCGGCGAATAGGCTGGAGGGGTGCTGTCGCGCTGGTAGTCGGCCAGACAGATGGGATGCATCGGCACGTGCTGATACCCGCTCAGTGCGGCTATTTCCCGCGCAAACTCATAGCGCGAACAGGCTCCCTCATTGACCAGGTGGTAGGTGCCATAGAAGGGCTGTTCGACCAGCCGGGCGATAGCATCGGCAGCATCGGGCGCGTAGGTCGGGCTACCCACCTCGTCCGCCACCATACGCACCCCGCCGGACGGTGGGTCGTGGAGCAGGCGCAGCACCGTGCGCACAAAGCTGCGTTCGCCCCCGAAGAGCCACGCAATCCGCACCACATAGAAGCGGGGCAGGAGTTCCCGGACCGCCTGCTCCCCGACCCACTTGGAATATCCGTAGGCATTGACCGGGCCGGTCGGGTCATATTCGCGGTAGGGACGGGTGGCAGTTCCCCCAAACACCTCGTTGGTGCTGATATAGACCATCGGCGCATCAAACTGCTGGCACGCCAGCGCAACATACTTCGTCCCCAACCCGTTGAGATGATAGGCGGTTTCGGGGTCGCGGGCACAGCCATCAACGTGCGTCAATGCCGCGGCGTGGATGACCAGATGAGCGCGAGTAGCCGTCACCTGCTCAACGGACTCCGGCCGGCCCAGGTCGAACCGGTCTCGATTGAGCGGGACTACTGTGTGATGGGGAGCAAGGCGGGCACCGAGCGCCTGCCCGAGCTGCCCGCTGGCCCCTGTCAATGCAATACGCATATCTTACCTCTCCTCTCTTCAATCTTCTCCATTTCCATGCGGGTATGCAATACGAAACACCGTGAACCCGGAGTCCGGGGCACGCGCCACCAGCGGAAACCGGGGGTCCTCCACCTCCCCCGTGTACAGAGGCCAGAGCGAGTCCCGGGGAGCGGGGAGGAGGAGATGGGTCGCCCCAAACTGTCGGGCAACATCGTGGATAGTCTCCAGGTCATCATTCGGTATCTGGATGGCCGGGAGACGCATAGAATGGTAGACCTGCCAGGGGAGCCGCGTCATTATGACGATGCGCTCTTCCCCCGTCTGGATGGCGTCCCGACGGATAAGGTCCTCAACGGTCTCAAGCTGTTCGGCCATAGTCTCCGATTCGCGGAGCATGGTGTGCGCAGCAGCGATGCTCTGCCCCCCGGTGAAGAGCAGGAGCACCGCCATCAGCGCGACGGCAAGCCGCTCCGAGGGAAGCCGACGGTCGATGGTGTCGATGACCAGGACGCCCAGGAAAGGGGTCAGCGCCACCCCGCTGCGGGAGAAGCTCCCTACCCCCGGGAAGGTAGCAACCAGCGCGTGAAACACAAACAGGAGACCCAGAAACAGCGCGGGTATCCCGCAGACGGTCTTGCGGTGGGTGTCCTGCGACCGCAGCACGTCGAAGAGGCCGACAATGGCAAATGGCCAGAGGACCAGTCCCAGGTAGGTGCGGAGCGATATCAGG
>DAOTUF010000324.1:0-10767 GCA_034437495.1 Chloroflexaceae bacterium
ATGGTGGTGCGGGGGGCAAACCTGCTGGCAGCCCGGCACGAACGCTCGAAGCGACCGGCCAGTGTGGTGCTGGCCGAAACGGAACTCTTCTACGAAGGGGACTTCTTTCGGAGCGATGGGACAACCCGAACGATTGAAAAGGTATTGCTTGAACAGGAAGACCACACCATGCTGCTCACCATCGAGCTGCGGCGTTCCAGTTGCTTGAAGGCCCTGACCAGGCAGCCGGTTGAAGAAACGTGGGCCATCCCCGTCCCCGACCGGCTGGTTGAGCGGGTGAGGGAGGTGCTTCCTCGCATCCGGCGGGGGGAGGGAGAGCTTTATTCATAAGGGCACCGCCTCGGCAAGCACCTGATCACCTTCCTTCCCCGTCCCCCTTCTCCGCACGGCGAGCCTCGATGTGCGGCAGGACAATGCCCATCTGCTGGTGATACTTCCCCTTGCGGGCGGCGTAGGAAAGCTCGCACGCCTCGTCGCTCTCGAAGAACAACACCTGCCCGATGCCCTCATTGGCATAGATGCGGGCAGGGAGGGGAGCCGTGTTCGATATCTCAATCGTGATGTGACCTTGCCAGCCGGGTTCCAGGGGAGTCACATTGACGATGATGGAGCAGCGGGCGTAGGTGCTTTTGCCAAGCACGATACACAGCACATTGTCCGGCACCCGAAAATATTCGACCGACCGCGCCAGGGCGAACGAGTTGGGGGGGATATCGCAATACGGCCCCTGAATCTCCACCAGGAGCCGCTGGTCAAAGTGCTTCGGGTCAATCATCGTATTGTAGACGTTGGTAAACACGCGAAACTCATCTGCCACGCGCATATCGTAGCCGTAGGATGAGAGACCATAGGAGATAACCCCCTCGCGCACCTGCCCATCCACAAACGGCTCTATCATCCCCTGCTCAATCGCCATACGTCGTATCCATCGGTCTGCCTTGATGCTCATGTCTTTCCTGACTATCCCTGACTATCCTGACTATCCCTGACTATCCCTGACTATCCTGTGCTGTGCTCTTTCCTGTCCCCGTGTTCGACCAGACACCGCCAGGCGTGGGGGAAGAGGCGCGAGACGATGGCTCCGACCTCGTGGGCATAGGCGCGTATCTCTGCCTGGGCGTGCTCGCTCGTCCGCAGCCGGTAGAAGTGAAACCACGCCTGGAGGCTCGCCGTAAAGATAAACTGCGTGTTCGTATTGAGGCCGAGCAGCGAACGGGCTTGCTCCTTGCACACCCCGTATTCGTGGATAAGGCGGTGATAGACTTCCCACACGTGGTCGCACGTCTCGCGGTAGAGCGCCAGCGCCTCATCGTGGCGGTCCACCGCCTCCGCCAGCGACCCTTGCTTGATGCTGGCTGCCCCCTTGCGGAGCGTCTCAGGCACCCAGTAGCCAAGGTCATACTCCACATATCGCCCGGAGATGGAATTGACCGCCGTGCCGACCTTGTGGGTAAACCACTGCCGCTCGACAAAAATGGGGCATGTCACGCGCACCTTGACAAAGGCGTGGCGAAACGGACTCATGTGCTCGTGCGTGACGAGGTAGACGAGCAACCGTTCATCCCGCTCATCGAAGACTTCTTTGCGCTTCCCAAAGCTCACCCGCGCCGCATTCACCACCGACAGGTCATCCCCCATGTGGTCGATGTATTCCACTCGCGGGGGGGGAGGGAGCGCTTCCGGGTCCCCTGACATTGGTCAATCTCCTGTGGCAATTCCGGTCCTGTTCCGAATGATTGTACCATACATTCCGGTTGCTGCCTGGGCAAGTTGTGGTAAGATGAAAAAGATTCGTTTATCGATGATCGGATCGGTATGGCGATATCGGTATCGGCTATCAGCACCCATGACCGACATGGAAGAGATACGGAACGAGGCGGAACAAACTATGTCTGACCACCTGTCGCTCCTGCTTGACCGCGTGACAACGCACCAGGCGCACGTCGCCATCATCGGATTGGGATATGTGGGATTGCCTCTTGCGATGGTCTTTGCAGAGGCAGGCTACCAGGTCACTGGCATTGACGTTGATTCGGGCAAGGTGGCCACGCTGAACCAGGGCCATTCCCACATCGGGGATGTCCCGTCAGAACGGGTTCGCCTGGTCGTTGAGGCCGGGCGCTTCACGGCGACCACCAACTTCGACGTGCTGGAACAGTGCGATGCGGTGAGCATCTGCGTGCCCACCCCCCTGCGCAAAACGAGAGACCCGGATGTCTCGTACATCATCAGTGTCACCGATGAAATCGCTCGCTGCCTCCACCCGGGCATGCTGATTGTGCTGGAAAGCACCACCTACCCCGGCACCACGATGGAGGTGATTTTGCCCAAACTGGGGGAGCAGGCCCCCGACCTCACGGTGGGGGAAGACTTCTTCCTGTGCTTCTCACCTGAGCGCGTGGACCCTGGACGGTCGGACTGGACGACCGTCAACACGCCCAAGGTGATGGGTGGGGTGACGTCGACCTGTCTGCGGGCGGGCAAAGCACTCTATGAGATGGCTATCCAGCGTATTGTCCCGGTCTCTTCCCCCTCGGCCGCCGAGATGGTCAAGCTCCTGGAGAACACCTTTCGGGCGGTCAACATCGGCCTGGTCAATGAAGTGCTGCTCATGTGCAACACCCTCGGCCTGGATGCCTGGGAGATTATTGAGGCCGCGGCAACCAAGCCCTTCGGGTTTATGAAGTTCACCCCCGGGCCGGGGTTGGGGGGGCACTGCATCCCCATAGACCCGCTCTATCTCTCCTGGAAGCTCAAAACGCTGAACTATACGGCTCGCTTCATCGAGCTTGCCAGCGAGGTGAACACCTCGATGCCGCGCTACTGGGTGCAGAAGGTGCAGGACGCGCTCAACGAAGTCGGGAAGCCCATGAAAGACCGGCGCATTCTCATTCTAGGAGTGGCCTACAAGAAAGATGTCAACGATATTCGGGAATCCCCGGCGCTCGACATCATTCACTTTCTCAAGGGAAAGGGGTCCATGGTGAGCTACCACGACCCCCACGTGGCCTCGATTGAATACGACGGCATTGAAATGAAGAGCGTGTCGAACCTCGATGCGGCGCTTCAGGAGGCCGACTGTGTGGTCATCGTGACGGACCACTCGCTCTACGACTGGAGCCACATTCGGCAGCAGTCCCGGCTGCTGGTGGACACCCGCCGGGTGATACGGTGAGCGAATGGGCGAGGATACCGCGGGGACAGAAGAGCGCATGGGATAGGTCAAGCGCATAGAAAGGGAAAAGAGGAGCGTATGGCAACCTATATGGTGACGGGGTGCGCCGGGTTCATTGCCTTCAAGGTGGCTGAATTTCTGCTGCACGAGGGGCATACGGTCATTGGCATTGATAACCTGAACGATGCGTATGATGTGCGGTTGAAGCAGTGGCGGATGACCCACATCGAGCAGCACCCACGGTTCACCTTTCACCACCTGGATATCAGCGACCGGGAGGCGCTGAACGAGGTGTTTGCGGCGGCGTGTGCGCCTCAACCTCCGGAAGCCGAAGCCCCGCTGACTGCCGTCATCAACCTGGCGGCCCGCGCCGGGGTGCGCCAGTCCGTCCAGAACCCCTGGGTCTACCTGGACACCAACGCTACCGGCACGCTGAACCTGCTCGAATTGTGCCGCCAGTTCGAGGTCAAGAAATTCGTGCTGGCCTCAACCTCCAGCCTGTACGGAGCGAACAACCCGCGCCCCTTCCGCGAAGATGCCAACACGGACGGGCCGCTTTCGCCCTATGCCGCCTCCAAGAAGGCCGCGGAAGCGATGTGCTATACCTACCACTATCTCTACGGCATAGACGTGACGGTCTTTCGCTTCTTCACCGTCTATGGCCCCTCCGGTCGCCCGGACATGAGCGTGTTTCGCTTTATCCAGTGGATCAGCGAAGGACGCCCGGTGACGGTCTTTGGGGATGGGCAGCAGTCGCGGGACTTTACCTACGTTGACGATATCGCCCGCGGCACGATAGCCGGTCTCAAACCGGTGGGCTACGAGATTATCAACCTTGGCTCCGACCGCCCGGTCGTGCTGATGGACGCGCTTCACCTGATTGAAGAACTGGTGGGCAACCGGGCCAACCTTCACTACGTGCCGCGCCACCCTGCCGATGTGCCCGATACCTGGGCCGATATTGGCCGGGCAGAGACGCTGCTCGGGTGGCGTCCCCGCACCTCCTTCCAGGAGGGGGTGGCCCACACGGTAGCCTGGTATCGGGAAAACCAGGCGTGGGCGAAGGATATCACGACCACCGGCTAGCGAATTGATTACTATTATGCTTTATGCTATAATAGACAACGAGTTTCTTTTGGGTTCGATATGAACGGGTAAAGGAGGCCTGAATGACCTGGAACGATGCAACATCGTGGAGTTGGGAAATTACCAAACCCATCATTAACTATCAGGCGGACTATCAACTGTATTCCGGTATGTCCGGGTTCCACCTGGCGATGTGGTTCTTCCTGACCGTTGCAGCGGCTGTGCCTCTCCTCTACTACGGTTTTGTGAAAGACTGGATGGAAGAGGACATTATGCCGACCTGGCTCGACCTGGAACTCCGGCGCAAGAAGTAAGCGCCGAGTCGCTGCACGCAGCGCACCGGGAAGGCCCGCGAACGGTCCGTCGGAGATGGAGTGGGAGCACTGCCAAACAGGGTGCTGCCACAGACGGTAAGCGGTTTAGTTCTCACAGGCGAACGACAAATGATGACCAGCAGCAAAGGGTTATCATCTGTCGTTCGCCTGTCGCTCTTCATAACCTGTTTGTCTTATAGGACAATTTTCTTGTGAGCCTTGCACTATCTTGTACTATCCTGCACTATCTTGCACTATACTTGCACTATAATCGATGATACGGTTTGGGGGCCGGTACGAACGAAACGGAACGAACGAAGGAGCGTATGCTATGACAGGATATATGGGTGAACTTCAAACGGGACAGCGTATCTTCATCGAAAATGTGGGAGAACAAACATTTGTCACGTTGATGTCGGGAGGGGCCGGGCAGCAGCAGAGCCAGCGCACCGGCGTCGAAAGCGGCGCGTGGCTCTCCCCGCCGGTGCTCTTTCGGTCAGCAGCGGGGGTAGTGCTCCGCCTGGACGCCAGCAAAGGTCAATTCCTGTTCCAGGTTCAGTCCAGCGGTCTGGCAGCGTTTTCTGCTCCCCCCTCCCTGGCAAACGCCGACGTGCTGCCGCTGCGCCAGATGAGCAGCAGCGAAGCCCCCGGCTTCACCCCGATGGAGCCGATGAAGCCCATGGAACCCATGAAGCCCATGGAGCCAATGAAGCCCATGAAACCCATGGATCCGATGCAGATGCAGATGGGGTCCATGAAAATGCAGATGGGGTCATCTACATCGGGTCAACCAGAAACGCGGAAGCGATTCTGCACGCACTGTGGCGAAGCCGTCGGGACAGAGGATCGGTTCTGCGGTCATTGTGGGCACCGTCTGGTGCCTGCTGAGGCATAGGAGCAATAGGAGCAAAGCAAAGAGATAGGCACAGAAACACAGAGGCATATGGTATGAACGTTATTTTTCTTGGGGGAGCTTCTGGAATTGGCGCAAGCTGCACCGCGGTTCAGCTTGGCGAACGGTGGGTGCTGGTGGATGCGGGGATACGGATGGACCCCTCGGCAGACCGCCTGCCCGACCTGTCGTTCTTGCAGGGCAAGTCCCTGGCGGCTATCTTCGTCACCCACGCGCACGCGGACCACATCGGGGCGCTTCCGCTGGTTCATCAGGCATTTCCCGCCGTCCCCATCTACGCCTCCCGCGCCACGATGCTCCTGATGGAAGTGATGCTTTCGGACGCGCTGCAAGTGATGGAACGGCGGGCCACGACGGAGTTTGAGGTGCCGCTCTACGACCAGGAGATGGTCACATCGACGCTGCACCACCTCTACCCGCTCCCGCTGAACGATACCGTGACCATTGCCGAATTGCCCGACGTGACCATCCACACTGCGCGGGCCGGGCACGTAGCCGGGGCGGTCAGCATCGGCTTCGACGCTCCGGACGGTCGGCTCCTGATGAGCGGCGACGTCAGCGTGACACCACAGCACACCGTGCCGGGGGCGCAGCTCCCCACCCTGAAGCACCCCGACCTGTTCGTTCTGGAGAGTACCTACGGGGCGCGGCTGCACCCCAACCGTCAGGCCGAAGAAGAGCGGCTTGCCAGAGCCGTTGCCGAGGGCATCGAGCGGGGGGGGCATGTGCTCATCCCGGCGTTTGCCCTGGGGCGGGCGCAGGAGGTGCTGCGTATCCTCCACACAGCGCAGCGGCGCGGGCAGATTCCCGAGTTTCCCGTCTGGGTCGACGGTCTGGTGCGCCGCGTGTGCGCCACCTACACCGCCATGCCCGAATCCCTGACCCCCCTGCTCCAGCGGCAGATTCACCGGGGCTATCCCCCCTTCTTCACGGGCATGGTGCGGGCCGTGCCCGATGCCCGCTACCGCGAGCGGGTGCTCCAGGGCAAACCGTCGTGCATTGTGAGCAGCAGCGGGATGCTGACCGGCGGGCCGAGCGCGTTCTATGCGTCCCACCTGGCCGGCAACCCGGACGCCTCCATCCTCATCACGGGCTACCAGGACGACGAGGCTCCGGGGCGGAAGTTGCTGGAACTGGCCGACAAGAACGGTGGGACGCTGGAACTCAACGACCAGTCCGTGACCGTGCGCTGCCAGTTCAACCGCTACCACCTGAGCGCCCACGCCGATGGCACCGAACTGACGGCAATGGTCAGTGCGCTCAAGCCGCGGCGGGTGGCCCTGGTGCATGGCGACATTGATTCGCGGGTGGCCCTGGGGCGGCAAATCGAGCGCCTGACCGAGGTGCTCCTTCCTACCGATGGGCAGGTGCTTGAGGAGGTCGGCCAGAAGAAAAAGAAGCCACAGCGAACGACGGCCACGCCCGCCATCCCCCGTCAGACAGCGCTTCCCTCCCATCAGCAAGGGGAACTCCACCTCCGCGAACTCTGGCGAACGGTGGCCACCGGGAGCGAGACCCAGATAGTCAGTGTCCGCGAGTTGGCGCTGGCCTGGTATGGGTCGGCAGCCGGAGAAGCCGAAGAAGCTCGCATCCGCCAGTTGCTCGACCAGGCAAGTCAGGAATCCGCCACGGAGACGGACCACCTCTTTTTTGTTCCTATGCCCGACCTGGACGGACTCTATCGGGTGCGCGTCCCGGCGGGCGAAGAAGGGACCGACCTGCCCCAGTCCGGCGGGGTCCAGCCCGGGCGGTTGCTCCTGCTCCAGGTCTATACGGACCGGCTGCTGCCCGTGGTATGCTTCGATGTGCGCTCCGAGGCGCTGTGGGGCTATGCTCCCCTGAACGAGAGCAGCCGCACCCGCTTCCCCCGCACCACCGTGCTGGAAGTGCTCGGGGCATGGCAGCCCTACCCCATTTCGGACGTCGCCGAGACACGCCGGAGGCTGGCTGATATGGCAAAGGCAACCCAGCGCTGGCGGCGGCAGCACCCGGCCCGCTCCGTAGTGGAGCGGATGTCCCCCGACCACTCCTACAGCTTCGAAGACCTGGCGACGCTGGTCGGGGTGGCAGCGGACGACCTGGAAGCGCGGCTAGCGCTGGCGCTCCTGCTCCATGAAACGCCGCGCGTGTTCGTGCGCCAGCAAGAATCCTCCCTGTCTACGCTGCATCAGCAGGCTACCTATACGCTGCACGAGGAGTGGGAAGCGGCCCTGGCCGAGGGAGCCGGCGAGATGCGCCCCGACCAGACGTGGATCCTGTCGGTCGTTGACAAACACCTGCCCGATCCCCCCGACCTCTACCGCCGCGGGGTGAACCCGGACACGGGGGAGGTGACGCTCTCGTTTCACTTCCCGGCGGTCGCCCACACCAGGTATCGGGCGATGCTGGCCGCCGCCTCCGAGGAGGCCGGGGTTCCTATCACCATTGCGCCCCAACCGCACCAGGGCGCTCTGGCCGATGCTGCCCAGGCGGTCTTGCCGGCCACGCTCACAGCAACCAGGACCTCGCTTCACCACGACCGCGAGACGATTCGGCTGCGATGCACCGGGAAAGCCACACGGGAGGAGGTTGAGGCTGCGGTACGCCGCTTTCAAGAGCAGACCGGCTGGACCCTGGAGATTGACCATGAGGCGCTCCCGACCCTCGCTTCACCCTCTTCGTCCCCATCGCCATCGTCCGTATCCCCCGCATCGTCACCACCATCGCCATCACTATCACCATCACCAGCGTCGGCCACGCAGCACCGCCTGGACCTGCACACGGCGATGGCGCTGGTGCGGGCGGCCCTGCGCGATGCCCACGATTTCTACAAGGTGAGTGCCGACCAGTCCCAGGGGGTCTTGATGGTGCGGTTCCACTTCCCCGACACCGCCAGTGTCCGCTATGCCGACAGGCTGACCGGGCTATCGAACCAGACCGGCTGGAAGGTGACAGTCTACCCGGAGCCGCACCAGGGGGCGATGGAAACGCTGGTGCGGCGGACGATGCCCGAAGGGGTCGAGGTGGTGGGGGCCCCGTCGCTCTACCGCAAGAACCGCCAGGTCACGGCGAAGGTCCGGGGCCGGGCCGAGAAGGAAGCGCTTGCCCGCGCCAGAGAAGCCTTTGCCCAGGCGACGGGGTGGACGCTCGTGGTGCAGGGGGAGCGGTGAGAAGGAAGACGGAAAGGAGACATCCCTATGCGGTATGCCATTCTGGTTCAACAGCGCCCTGATGGAATGTTCCAGGCATCGGTTCCTGTCATTCCGGGGTTGACCCGCTCCGGCACCAGTCGTGAGGAAACCCTACAGGCGATTGAGCAGGCACTTGTTGCTACGCTCACGACGTCGGAGATTGTCTACCTGGATCTCCCGTCTGCACCGCAGATGAATCCCTGGCTGGCGACGGCTGGCCTGTTTGCCGATGACCCGACGCTAGAACCGATGCTAGAGGAAATCTACGATGCACGAGACCGGGAATGAATCGCTGCCATCAATACGCTATATCCTGGATACCGATAGTGTCACCTACCAGCAACTCGGCAGAGAGGCCATGGTTCGGCAATTAGCGCAGGTGGACCCTGATGTCGTTGCTACCACGGTGATAACGATGTATGAGCAGCTACGAGGACGATTGGCAGCCGTAAATCGGAAGCAGAGCGATCAGGCAATGCAGGCAGCTTATCAACGGCTCCAGGCTACCCACAGGTACTATTGTCAGGTGAAAGTACTCCCCTTCGACAGTCCTGCCGCTGAAAAGTTTCGCGAACTGGTCTATCTCGGGCTACGAATTGGAGCACAAGATCTGAAAATTGCAGCGATTGCCCTGATTCATCAATCTACCCTGGTAACGAGCAATCGTCGGCATTTTAACCGGATTCCCGGGTTATCGATCGAAGACTGGGGCATCCTGTAATGAAAACGGTCCTCCCCGCCCTGGATATGGTACAATTGTTTCCGGGGAGGTTGATTGTATCGAAGCAAACAAAAGGAACAGAACTATGCAGAGAGACCCCGCAAAACTTGAAACCCCTTCGGATGACCGGCGGTGGCGGGTGGTGCGGGCCACCATGCGCCGCCATGGTCATCGACAAGATGCCCTGATAGAAGCCCTGCACACCGTTCAGGAAACCTTCGGGTACCTGGATGAGGCTGGACTGCACTACGTTGCTGCCGGGCTGAACGTGCCGCTGAGCCGGGTGTATGGCGTGGCAACGTTCTACCACTTTTTCACCCTGAGACCACCGGGCGAACATACCTGCGTGGTGTGTATGGGCACCGCCTGCTACATCAAGGGGGGAGCCGCTATCCTCTCGGCCATCGAGCAGAATTTCAAGGTCAAGGAGGGAGGAACCACCGCCGATGGGCACCTTTCGCTCCTGACGGCACGCTGCCTGGGAGCCTGTGGGCTGGCTCCGGCGGTCGTGCTGGATGGCAAGGTGATGGGCAAACGAGATCGTTCCGAAGTTTTGAACCAGCTCCGGAGGTGGATGGAGGATGGACCATGATACCTGAAGAACTTGCCGAGAAGGCCCTGTTTGAGCGCGAAACCCAACAACAATACCAGCATCAGATCAACGTGTGTGTGGCCTCCGGCTGCCTTTCCCTCCAGAGCGACCAGCTCAAAGCGGCGCTTGAGAAGGAGGTCCACCGGCGCGGCGAAGAGCGGTGGTGTCAGGTACGGGGGGTCGGGTGTATGGGGCTGTGTACCGCCGGGCCGCTGGTTTTGGTGGGGACCTTCACCGACCCCGAGGCAACGCTGTACCAGGAGGTGCAGGTGTCCGACAGCCTCGATATCATTGACAGTCTGGGCGAGGGAGCGGTGAGCCGCCTGGTGTGCCCCACCGATGTGCCCTTCTTCCAGCGTCAGGTGCGCGTGGTACTGGAAAACTCCGGCCAGATTGACCCGGAGCGCATCGAAGACTACCTTGCTGCCGAGGGGTATGAAGGGTTGCTCAAGGTGCTGACGGAGATGAACCCCTCAGACGTGATTGAGCAGATGACCCGCAGCGGCCTGCGCGGGCGCGGCGGCGGGGGCTACCCCACCAGCCTGAAATGGACGACCGTTGCCAAGGCGGTCGGGCAGCGCAAGTTCGTCATCTGCAACGCCGACGAAGGCGACCCGGGCGCGTTCATGGACCGCAGCGTGCTGGAGAGCGACCCGCACCGCGTGCTGGAGGGCATGGCGATTGCGGCCTATGCCGTGGGAGCGAACGAGGGGTATATCTACGTGCGAGCGGAGTACCCGCTGGCTATCAAGCGGCTGCGCCAGGCCATCCACCAGGCAGAGCGGCTTGGCCTCCT